>NZ_PJBR01000187.1:0-2495 GCF_002863625.1 Pseudoalteromonas sp. MelDa3
AAAACTCTTATTGTACAAAATTCCTTGCTGGGGCAACTCAGATACAAAGTACTGTATATTATCAATCAATGGTTGAATTATATTTGTTTGATTGGTTTTAATTAACTCGTTGGACAACGTATTAATTAGTAGGTCGGCGGTATCTTCAAGCTGTTGCAAGTTCTCGTCTGTATGTGATTGAACAACAAAAAAATTATTTACAATAGCTTGAATGCGAGGAACGTATTTTGGGCGAATTATTTTAGCATCAAGTAGATCATTAAGCTTTGCTTTAAGGCGCGTATTTACATGCGAAACACGTTCATTAAATAGCTTTTTTCTAGCTTCTATCGCTTTTTTACGGTTACTCTCAATTTTGAGGTAACTGTATAAAAGTGTAATTAATAGCAGTAAAGCAAAGAATACTACATAAGTCATTGCTACTCGTTCCTAAATTAGTTGATTATTATTTTAAGCCGCCATTTTGCTTTATAGTACTAAATTTGGCAATAAAATTAGTACAAACGACTACCCCAATTCAGTTTTGTACGTAAAACGTTGTAGTAAGAGTAATTTTTTGGATGAATTAAGCGCAATTGTTTATCGGCTTTTTTAATTACTACCTCATCGCCGGGTAATACGGCGAGCACTACGTGGCTGTCGCAGCTTACCTGTAGGCTATCTGTATTTTCTAGGCTTAGCTTTAAACGAACTTCATTATCGGCATCTACCACTAAAGGTCTGCTAGATAAGGTATGAGGAAACATAGGTACTAACGATATAGCATTTAGTTCTGGCGTTAATATTGGACCGCCACCTGAAAGAGAATACGCCGTAGAGCCTGTGGGGGTTGATACTATTAAACCATCGGAGCGCTGAGAAAACACAAAGTCATTATTTATGAAAGCTTCAAATTCAATCATGTGCGCTACTTTATCGGCATGAAGTACCGCTTCGTTAACGGCTGAGTTTGCACTCTTCAATTCGTTGTGGCGATATACTTCTACTTCTAATAAAAAACGTTTTTCTTCAAGATACTCACCACTGAGTACTTGCTCTAAGCTCGCTTCAAACCCTTCAGGGTTTAAATCAGTTAAAAAGCCAAGGTTGCCTCTATTTACACCAATTACAGCAATATTAAAGCGCGCAAGTACGCGTGCTGCGCCAAGCATGTTACCGTCACCGCCTACAACAATGGCTAAATCGGCTTGTTCACCTAAGTCGACTAACTTAACGAGTTTGTCATGCGGAATATCGTCTAACTGACTCCCTGTGCGTTTTTCTACTATTACCTCAAAGCCAAGCGCAAGTAAAAAGGTATGTAAACGCTGAAGGGTAGCAGCGGCTCCCGGGTGATTAGGTTTGCCAATTAGGCCTATGGTGTTAAAAGGAGAGTCCATAATGTACGCACAAAGAGATTTAATAATAGTAGAGTAACTCAAAACAGAAGTGTTTGAAAATACAGATTATAGCAATACTATAAACCTTCAATTTTATTCGCAGTGAGTTAGCTGCACGACTTGAAAAAGAACTAAACGCCCCGATATCTCTTTCATGCAACAAGATGTAGATACCATGAAACTAAACCCACGAGATCAGCAAATTTTTTCAGCTGTTATGAACATGTACTGTAATGGTGAAGGCTTGCCTGTTCCATCAACAAAAATTGCCAAGCTCAAAGGCATGGCAGTGTGTTCGGCTACGGTTCGTAATGCTATGGCTCGCTTAGAAAAAGTGGGCTTATTGTATTCACCTCATACATCCGCAGGGCGAGTGCCGACAAATGAAGGGTTTGATTATTGGTTTGACGAATTTTTTGTGCTTGCTGATATTGCTAATTATTGGCAACCACAGCAGTCACAACTCGTTGAGCTAGCGCATGGTTTGAGCCAAAAATACCAAGTATGTTGTTGTGTTGGTTTACCTCAAGCCAGTTCACAGCAAGTGTTTAGAGTAGAAGTGCTTGATTTTGATTCTACCGACTGGCTTATTTTATTAATAGATAGGGCAGGGCAGAGTCACAATATTTGTATTGATAAACCTCATGATTCGTCAGACTCTGTTCGTTATCAATTTGCCACGTGGTTGAATACTGTATTTAGCCAACAAACCTTAATGGAAGGTTTGTACCGTATGCAAGCTATGGCAAATACAGCGCCTCGAAATTGTCATGATTCGCTTAATCAATGGACGCGACAACTAAGCCAAAAATTAGGCTCAGATAATAGTATTGTTGTTGGTGAAAATTACCTCTACAAACAAATCGATTGCGAACAAAGTTTAAATATTGGTGTTTCGTTTTTAAATTATGTAGAAGATAAGCTTGCTTTTAAAAATGGTGTATCGGTACTTAATAGCGAAAAATTACCTTTTACTGAGTGCGATGAATTAATTGTAATAAGCGTGCCGTACTTTAAAAATCAAGAATATCAAAGCCGTTTTTGTATAATTTGTCCTAAATCAGCGCAGATTGAAGAAATAATTCAAGAATTTAAATTAATTGAGGCATCTAACTC
>NZ_PJBR01000188.1:0-2467 GCF_002863625.1 Pseudoalteromonas sp. MelDa3
GGTTATTTTTGCGATTATAAATTAAAACTCTCGAGGAGATACAAAATCACCTGCCATTATTTGCTGAAATGTTTGCTCTGCAAGTACATCTAGGCTGTCTAAGCTTTTACCACTCGTTATTAATTGCTGCTCAATTTCAAACACGTCAATATTTTCAATCCCCGACATTTGCGCTACTTTAGAAAATATATATGCATGCTTAAATTTATCATGTTTATAAAAAAGACTAATAAGTGATGTATACACTTCAGGATTCGGTACGTTGTCTTTTTTATTGAGCTCTAAAGTTTTATAAAGCAAATCAATGGTTTTTTCATCGTCGAACTTAATATAGTACGATGCTAAAAAAAATTGCATTTCGGCACTTTGCGTTACACTTTTGTCATTTTCTATCGCCAATAATTTAGTCAGTGCGTTTTGGTTATTATTTCGTGACCATTGGTAGTAGAGCAAACCTGGATGGTTCGTATTTTGGGTATCTTGATATAAGCGAGTCATTTCTTTAATGCTCGTTAATTGACCGTCAATACGTGACGTTTTTTTAGCTTTTAACTTAATATGTTCAATTTTGGCAGCCACAGTTATACATTGGTTATAGGATTCAAAGTCCTTGAGTAATTGGTATTTATTTTCATCAGTAGGGTCTTTGTATTCTATGTAACGTTTGATAATTACATCAGAACGTTCATCCTTGCAGTGGCTGTCTTTGTTTAAGTCGCTACAAAAGCCAGGTGTTTCTTTGCACACTTGTGCGAGTGTCAAGGGCTCTTCACACCCTGTCAACGTTAGCAAACTCAATAGTACACTTGCTTTTTTAAGCATCCCTTAACCCCAAATGAATATCTACCTTGTTATTCTAACGCAATCATTTAACGCCTAACAGTAGAGAATAACTTCAGATTAAATTAGAATAGCCCAGCCTGAAGTGCATTACTCTCAAAATATAGTGCATTTTTAAAGGCTATCCGTTCAAAATGATAAACTTAGGTAAATAAAATGACCTCATCTCACGAGTTAGAATACACAAATAGTTGGCAAGAGCGCCAAGATTACGCAGAAAGCATGCAACCAATCATTGGTAAACTTTACCGTAATCGTGGTATCGAAATCGCTGTATATGGCCGTCCTCTCGTAAATGCCAGTACTATCGATATTATCAAATCTCACAAAACCGTTGCTCAGTTTGAAGGCACTAAATTACGTTTGCGTGAAAGCTTCCCATTTTTAGAAGCTATCAGCAAAATGGAATTAAACTCTGCACGTATTGATATTGGTAAGCTTGCATATAGTTATTTGTTCACTGAAGCTGCAAAAGGCCGCTCAGTAGAAGAATTTGTAAAAGATGAACTTGCAGAAATAGCTGACTTACCAGCGAAAGAACCACGCGATGTTGTATTGTATGGTTTTGGTCGTATTGGTCGTTTACTAGCGCGTTTATTAATTGAAAAATCAGGTCCATATTCAGATTTACGTTTGCGCGCTATTGTTGTGCGTGGCGGTAAAGAGGGTGATCTTGAAAAGCGTGCAAGCTTACTGCGTCGTGATTCAATTCACGGTCCATTCAATGGCTCGATCACTATTGATAAAGAACGTAACGCAATTAAAGCCAACGGTAGCTACATTCAGGTTATTTACGCTAACTCTCCTAGCGAAATTGATTACACTCAATACGGTATCGACAATGCATTAATTGTTGATAACACCGGTATTTGGAAAGACGAAGCGGGCCTTGGCCAGCATCTAGAGTGTAAGGGCGCTGCAAAAGTATTATTAACAGCTCCTGCAAAAGGTAATATCAAAAACATCGTATATGGTGTTAATAACAAAGATATTTTACCTGAAGATAAAATTGTTTGTGCAGCAAGCTGTACAACCAATGCAATTACACCAACGCTTAAAGCACTAAACGATAAGTTTGGTATTAATAATGGCCATGTTGAAACTGTACACTCGTACACGAACGATCAAAACCTTATTGATAACTACCACAAAGCAGAGCGCCGTGGCCGTGCCGCAGCACTTAACATGGTAATTACTGAGACAGGGGCTGCAAAAGCGGTTTCAAAAGCATTACCAGAGCTTGAAGGCAAATTAACAGGTAACGCAATCCGCGTACCTACACCTAATGTGTCGCTAGCTATTTTGAACCTTAACTTAGCAACAAGCACATCAGTTGAAGAGCTAAACGCATTTTTACGCGACACTGCACTTCATTCAGACTTACGTGACCAAATTGATTACACAGCATCAACGGAAATTGTTTCTACCGATTTAGTAGGTAGCCGTTACGCAGGTGTTGTTGATTCACAAGCAACGATTGTTGAAGATAACCGTATTGTTTTATATGTATGGTACGACAATGAGTTTGGTTACAGCTGCCAAGTAGTTCGTTGTATGCGCGATATGGCCGAAGTGTCATTCCCAAGCTTACCTCGCTAATTTATTTGCAGTGACTTAAAAGCCAGCA
>NZ_PJBR01000189.1:0-2465 GCF_002863625.1 Pseudoalteromonas sp. MelDa3
AACAAAGAGTAAATAGCCCCTAGGAAGAACCCTCTGGGCAGCGCCTGTTTGGCATTAATGCTACGTTATCGCCCATTTGTGGGGAATACCACACTACATAGGCTCTGCCTTGCCTAAATACCAAACAGACTGCTGCAAATTTAACCTTGAAAGATCAACAGACCCTAGCACAAAGTGATTTAACCTACTTGAAGCTGTGCAGCCTGAATGTATTGCACTAAATCTTCAATAGAAACCACGGTCATATTATGTCTATTAGCATAATCACTCACCTCAGGTAAGCGCGCCATTGAACCATCGGAATTTGTTAGTTCACATATTACGCCAAATGGTTTTAAGCCGGCAAGCTGCATTAAATCAACGGATGCTTCGGTATGACCACGACGAACTAATACTCCACCCGTTTGTGCTTTTAAACCAAATACATGCCCAGGGCGCGATAAATCACTTGGCTTAGCGTTATCGGCTGTCGCTGCTTTTATAGTAGTTACTCTATCAGCAGCAGACACGCCTGTTGTAACACCATGCTTAGCTTCAATAGTGACTGTATAAGCGGTGTTATTTTGACTGGTGTTGTGGGTTACCATTTGCGGTAAGTCGAGCTGTTTAATGCGCTCCTCCCCCATACACAAGCAAACAATACCGCTGCCTTCGCGGATCATTTCGGCCATTTGAGAAGTCGTTAAATGCTCAGCTGAAAATACAAAGTCGCCTTCATTTTCACGGTTTTCATCATCAACAACAAGTACGCCTTGCCCTTGCTGTAGTGCAGCAATTGCGCTTTGTACGCGGATATGGCTTTCGCCGAATTGAGTAAGTAGAGACTGAATCATCATTATATTCCAAATAAAAAATAATAGATTCAGGACTGTGAAAGGATCAGTAATATATCGCTTTAAATTTAAAACGATCACTACCAAAATAGCTTAAATAAAATAACAAAAAGCACGCAGCAAAAAGCAGCGTACAGTGTTATACCAACGGCATTAAATTAGTGACCTATTATAACGCTAGAAAAATAGCTCACTTAACGCGATACAATGATCGTGTCTTTAATAAAATTGATATTAGTATAATAAGCCATATTCTCTTTCATCCGGACTGTAACCGTCGGCTCTGGCATCTCACCAGATCTGCTTGACCTTTACTTAACCTAGTTAAAAAATAAGTTAAATAAAGCGCTCGCGGGCTCGTTTAAGCTATAAATAACATTAAACATACCGCCGGTGGGGAATTTCGCCCCGCCCTGAGAATGTACTTTTATAACTAAAGCGCTATAAATGCGGGCTTATTATACCCTTTAACTTAATTACTTATCAAAGGTAAGTGAATAAACTTCTAACAAAGCTCGGTATTTAATGAGGCTTTGACTACTTTACCTTCATTTATGTCAGCGGTGATTGTACAAGTAGCGCCGTTTACTAAATTTAAGTTAGGTGGAGCATGACCAATATCGGCATCAATAATCACAGGAAATAAACACCCACCTAGTGCAACATCAAGCGCGTGACGGTAATCAAAAGAAGTATCTTGACCTTGAGTGATCACGCTGCGACCAATAATAATACCGTTTATATCGTCAAATATACCTGCTAATTTTAATGAAAGTAAAAACCGTGCAACGGTTGTTGGCGTCAGCTCTGAGTTTTCTAGGTATAAAATAAGCCCTTCGGGTGCACTGTGTTTTTTAAATTCATGCAGAGCCAAAAATGGAGAGTCGAGTAATAAGCCGACTGTATCTAAGCACCCACCAAATAAACGACCCGACATTTCAATAGTGCGTGCATCAAAGTAATTTAAACACTGCCACTGAGTAACTTCTGAGTGTTCAAACAATGCATTTGGGTTTTGTACGTAATCAGGTCTATTTTTTTGATAATGCGATGACGGGGCTTGCTCAAATTTGCTACCTGCTTCATAACTTAGTGTTTCAAATATTTGCAGGCAATAAGGACTTTTTTCGTCAGGATGTAACTGCATAAGATTAGCGCTGTGTAGTGTTGCCCATTGGCATTTTGCCGTGAGTGCGCATGCAATGGTGCTTACATCAGAGAACCCAACTAACCATTTAGGCTTTGCTTCTTTAATTGCATTAAAATCAAGTAGGGGCAGTATTTCCATTGCCAGCTCGCCACCAAATGGAGGCATAATTGCATCTATCTCATCATCTAATAAAAAACCCATTAACTGCTGAGCGTGCGCTTTAGCGTTAAGCTGTCCATGCGGTTTGCTTTGGCGTAAAAACTCTCCTTCAACAACATCATATCCTCGATGTTTTAATCCATTAATAACAATGTCTAACCGTGCATGGTACTTTTCTTTAAGGCCTGATGAAAGTGAACAAATTGCTATTTTTGATCCTACTTTTAAAGGCGCTGGGTAAAGTATATTAGGCATATATTTTCCTTTTTAGAGAATACGTTAATACCAATTACATTAAATCAGCGAGTTATTTGATGCGCTAA
>NZ_PJBR01000190.1:0-2420 GCF_002863625.1 Pseudoalteromonas sp. MelDa3
TAATTAGCGCCTTTTTGCATTGTGGCTAAATACAAATTTAATGCTGATTGATCATGTGCGTTGCTAGTTGAGAGAATGATTGCTTTAATCCTTCACGTAACAACGGATTGTCTATTTCTATATCCAGCGTTTTATTCATGCAGTGCATCCACTGATCGCGCAATGCTTTATCTACAGTAAAAGGCATATGCCTTTTACGTAGCATTGGCTGGCCATGTTTTTCAGTAAATAGGTTTGGCCCGCCTAACCAACCAGATAAAAATTCAAAAAATACTTGGCGAATTCGATCTAATGGCAGAGGATGCATATCATATAACGGTTTAGCGTATTCATCTGACTCCATTATGTCGTAGAATCGATTGGAGATAGCTCGCGCCCCTTTCTCTCCACCTATTATTTCATACGGTGTTTTTTCAGGAGTAGGAGCCTGTTGCTCGGGAGCTGGCTTAGATTTAGAAAAAAGTCGTTTAATCATATTACTTATCATCGTTAATAGGCAGTATATAGCTGCAAAGAGGTTGCTTTAAAATGGACAAATATGCGGTTTTTGGAAATCCAATTAAACATTCAAAATCCCCCGCGATACATAAACAATTTGCTGTATCACTGGGTGAGCAAATCGATTATCGCGCAATATTAGCACCTATCGATAACTTTGAAAAAACAGTATTGTCTTTTTTTGAGCAAGGTGGTGTTGGTGCTAACGTTACAATGCCATTTAAAGAGCAAGCCTATGCAATGGCTGATGAGCTTACGCCATTAGCTAAAATTGTAGGGGCTGTTAATACATTAAAAAAACGAGATGATGGCACATTACTCGGTGATAACACCGATGGTGTGGGCTTTGTAAATGATTTACTCGCTAATGAAGTAGCCATAACTAATAAACGCATTTTAATCATAGGTGCGGGCGGTGCTGCTCGAGGAGTTATTTTACCTTTGTTAGAGCATAACCCTCAGGAAATAATAATAGTTAATCGTACAGCACAAAAAGCCAAAGAACTCGCAGAGCTGTTTACTCAATATGGACCAGTATCTGGCTTTGGCTTTGATGATTTACCAGTAAGCGATTACTCACTAATTATAAACTCTACATCTAGCAGTATGAATAATGAGCTTCCTGCTCTTGATGAAAAACACATAACTAACTGTGAAGTCGCTTATGACATGTTTTATTCACTGCAAAATACCATTTTTATGAATTGGGTTGCACAGCATAATATTAACGCTAAGCTTTTAGATGGTAGCGGAATGTTAGTTGGTCAAGCTGCTCAAGCATATTACGTATGGCGTAATAAAATGCCAAAAATACTTCCCGTAGTGAATGCGCTTAAACAAGGAATGCTTAAATGAATCAGGCAATACAGTTTATCGATAGGCTGGAATTTAGAGAGCCCGATCATCAGTTAGTATTTTTTGCACAAGTTAGTGGCATGCTGGTGGAGTGTGTAATAGAAGTAAATACACTTAAATTAACAGACGAAAGCCACGCAACAGAATATTTTGAAAAGTATCGTTTTGATTACGAAGAGCGTGCCGAGGAGCTCATCGAAGAAGAGAGCTATAACTCAGCAGGCCAAATTGAAGTAAGCTTATTAACTTAAGTTAGCGATTTCAGCTAAGTATTCATCTTTAAGTGATACATAGTTATCGGCAGATATTTTTAAGAAGGCAAGTTCTTGCTCTGTAAGAGGGCGGGCTTGCTTAGCTGGACTTCCAACATATAAGTAACCAGACTCTAAACGTTTGTTTGGTGGTACTAAAGATCCTCCACCTATAATTACATCATCTTCAACAACCACGTTATCCATAATAATAGCGCCCATACCTACAAGTATACGGTTTCCTAGTACACATCCGTGCAGCATTACCTTATGACCAACTGTTACATCGTCACCTATAATAAGTGGGTAACCATCAGGATTGCTTTTAGTTGCGCGAGATAAATGCAATACACTGCCATCTTGTATATTTGTACGCTCACCAATACGTATATAGTTAACATCACCACGTGCAGCTACTAACGGCCACACACTACTATTATCACCTAAAGTAATGTTACCAACCAAAACCGATGACTCATCAATATAAACAGACGAATTAAATGAAGGAGTAACACCTTTATAAGAACGAATTGCCATAGTTAGTACCTTTTAGATCATGATTATTAGTATTTGAGTGTATCAGCAAGGTGATTTTTGTACCATACAGGGCACTGTTTGGTTACAAAACTATCAGTTTTAGGGAGTTTAGTTCAGATACTAACCGAACAGTATCTTTTTTTACTTTTTCTTTAAAAAAGTGCTTGCGTAAAAATATGATCTCCCTATAATGCGACCCCACTGAGACGGGAAACGCCAGCGCATAGCGAGGCACGAACTACTCAGAGAGTTAAATAAAACTTCGGTTTTAAATTGTCG
>NZ_PJBR01000191.1:0-2271 GCF_002863625.1 Pseudoalteromonas sp. MelDa3
TAGCCCATTTAGGGCCACTATTACCGGGAAGCCGCGTTTTTTATGCCGAGCAAACCATGATTTATTTAGCGACTGATGCGCAGCAAAAACATATTTTAATTAGTAACGCTAATCCAAATAAATTGGCTTGGTTTAGCGTTAAAGCAACCCTTAACGACAACCCAAAACAATGGCATTGCGCTGATAAAACCATTAGCTTCAAAGTGTTTAACAGTGAACATGTTAAGTCAAAAAGTGTGGTTGACGTTGATAAAGCACAGTCTTTACTTGAACTAATAAGTAATATTAAGTCACAGCACGAATATAGCTATAAAGGGCTAAGCCAGCTAATGGCGGCTCACCCTCAGGTAGTTGCTAATTTATGTGAGGCAGTAAAACCTTATAATAAGGAGCATCAGGCCGCTAAAGACTTAAAGCATAGTTTATCGATGGTCGGTTATTATAATGCGCCTGCGATAATTCAAAGAGTTGTTTTTGAGCAATTAGTTAATGTCACCCCACACCCTCTGCAAGCCTACGTTACTAACAGATTAAATGGCTTAGTGAAAATAATGGCCTTATTAGTTAGTAAAAATAAACATGACCAGTTTGAACACATTACATTACCTTTATATGCTTATGCTCATTTTTTATTAACGCAATGCAGTACACAGCTTTCTCGTAAAACGCTGATTGACGACACACCAAATAAAACATTGAGTGCCCCTATTTGCTCATTTTTTGGTGTGGATTCAATTAATAACGAGCAACTAACGCAACAGCTTACTCATTTATTAAGTGACAACCCATGGACAACGGCACTTTTAGAAGCAGAGCAAACACCTAAAAAACACTTAACTGATTCTCATAAACTCTGGATCACACTTAAAATTGTTGCACAGAGTGTTTTTAAACCAGAACTTGCGCTAACAGCGTGGCAACTGCAAACATTAAACGAACAGCTGAAAATACTAAATTGGCAAAACCCAACTGATTTTAATCAAAAATTAGAATCTCTCGCGTTATTTAATAGTATTTAATTTATGGGACCCTATTTAACGTCTTTATACCCATTATAACTTTGGTGTATACCCAGTATTTCTTGTATAAACTAGCAAAATGGGTGATAAGTTGATATAAATGCGCCCTTAAATTTTCAAGCACGTTCACATAAATGATCTAACAAGCGATTACTCTCTCAGGGTAATAATTTATGTGCAAATCAAACTCTTTAAAGGAAAAGTCAATGGCCAAACAAACCATCACAGTGATCAAAGGCGACGGCATCGGTCCGAGCATTATCGACTCAGCACTTGAAATATTAAAAGCCGCAGGTTGCGACTTTGATTATGAATTTGTTGATGCTGGCCTAGCTGCACTTGAAAAAACAGGTGAGTTACTTCCACAAGACACGGTTGATACAATAGCTAGAAACAAAATCACTCTTAAAGGCCCATTAACAACGCCTGTAGGTGAAGGTTTTACGTCTATTAACGTTACACTTCGTAAGCAATTTGGTTTATACGCTAACGTACGCCCTGTTAAATCATTTGTTGGCACTAAAGCGCGTTACGACGATATTGATATCATTACTATTCGTGAAAATACGCAAGGTATGTACTCAGGTGCAGGCCAAATAGTAAGTGAAGACGGTAATGAAGCAGAAGCAAAATCGATAATTACGCGTGAAGGCGCAGAAAAAATCGTAACTTTTGCATATGAGCTAGCGGTACGTGAAGGTCGTAAAAAAGTAACTGCTGTTCATAAAGCTAACATTTTAAAATCAACATCTGGTTTGTTCTTAAAAGTAGCACGTGAAGTAGCTGAGCGTTACCCACAAATTGAATCAAATGAAAT
The DNA here is from genome assembly GCF_002863625.1 of Pseudoalteromonas sp. MelDa3. Lineage (NCBI taxonomy): Bacteria > Pseudomonadati > Pseudomonadota > Gammaproteobacteria > Alteromonadales > Pseudoalteromonadaceae > Pseudoalteromonas > Pseudoalteromonas sp. MelDa3. Next base: position 1,837 of record NZ_PJBR01000191.1, read on the forward strand.
GATTGTTGATGCAACGTGTATGAAACTGGTAATGACACCTGAAGAGTTTGACGTAATTGTTACGACTAACTTATTTGGTGATATTTTATCTGACCTTTGTGCTGGTTTAGTTGGCGGTTTAGGTATGGCTCCAGGTGCTAACATTGGTGAAGACGCTGCAATTTTTGAAGCTGTACACGGTAGTGCACCAGATATTGCTGGCAAAAACCTAGCTAACCCAACATCTGTAATTTTAGCGTCTATCCAAATGCTTGAGCATTTAGATATGGGCGATACAGCAGAGCGTATTCGTAGTGCTGTTGCTGATGTAATTAAATCAGGCGACCGTACAACTCGCGATTTAGGCGGCAGCCACGGTACAACTGATTTCACTCAATCAGTAATTGACCGTTTATAATTAATATTTGTTATTAATTTAAATAGCCCGCTAATTTA
>NZ_PJBR01000192.1:0-2245 GCF_002863625.1 Pseudoalteromonas sp. MelDa3
GCTAAAGAATGTGTATCTTCAACAATTAATACAGTTGGTGGCATAGTTCATTCCCTTAAGCCTTCTTAATATATCGAATAAAAAACTAAAATTTTATTTTAGTTAAGTATATATTAAGAATTAAATCAAATTCAATTGATTATAATTAATGAGGCATCGTCTAATTCTTTTGATAAAATAACTTGAGAGTTTTTCCAGAGTAGATGAGCAAATGCTTCTTTAGTATATTTCTGAGATGGAATTATTTTTTCAAGTTCAGTTATTTCATCTTTATCAACATAACGATTATCTGTCCATCCATCGGTGTAGAGTAGAGTGTGGTGAATATCTGTTAGGCTTGTTTGATACAAATTATAATTATGATTTTTAGATAACCCAAGTAATGGACCTGTGCCATTTAACTGTTTAACCTTTCCACTTTGATTTATTACAACAGGGGCAGGATGACCAGCATTTAGCCAAAATAGGGTATCTTCATTTATGTAGCAAATTATTAATGTTACTAGGCTTGATTTACATAATTGCTGATTATACAGCGCATTGTTTAATGCTTTGAGCATATCTTGATAAGGTAAGCCTGTAGCTAGAAAGCCACTTATAAATCCCTTAATAGCAAAGCTCTCTTTTAAAGCTTGCAAACCATGCCCCATCATGTCACCTAGTACAAATGCAGTACCTTCTTCGTTGATAGGCATAAAAAAGTCGCCTCCATTTCCTAGGCATATTGAGCCAAAGACATGGGCAAACCTGTCATTTTCTAACGGTATTTTTGATGGGGTGGATTCAAAAGCAGTCTGGTAGGATAAATAGGCAAACCGGTGAGTCACTCTCTCAAAACTTTGTAGAATTTTATTCTTTTGTACGGGCTTTATTAAATAGTCATCAACACCTAGGCGATTTATTTTACTTATAACTTCTTCGCTATCATCACCTGTAAGCATTATTACTGATAATTGAGATTTTAAATTAGACTTATTAAGTTTCTCAAGTAGCGGCTCACATGTACCATTTTTTAACTGATGATCTAGCAATAATATACTAGCATCTGATGTTAAAATTGCCTGCCAGCCAGACTCAATATTTTCGCACTGAATTACTTGAAATTTACCTTTTAGGTATGCATTCATTAGAGCCAATTGGACAGGGTCATCGTCTACATATATAACAGTAGGGCGTTTATCTATTTGGCTTAAGGTAAAAGAAAAATAGTTTTTATTATCTTTTGTTATGTAAGTGGCACTACTAAAATAATGACGTATTAGCTCTACACCCATACCACCTTCAACAAGCTCCCAAGAGTCTAATGTCCATTGAGAGTCATTTTTCTTGAATAAATTATATGCCTTTAGTTCATCAATGATGGTTAGTTCATATTCTTGGGAGGTAACTTGGCTGATACGCAAAATGATGCTATGTTCGGAGCCTTCGTTATGCCGAATTAAATTAGTAAGGTACTCTGTTGAAGCCAAACCAGCAGCATCAACTTCTTCGCGTTTAACAGATAGTGCGCCAAGAACATGTTTCAATACTTGTCTAATTTCGGTTAATGTGGGCCATAAAAGTTCAAAGCGTCTTTCAAATAATATATCCATATTAGCCTCAATGATGTTGAAATAACCATTTTTGTTTATTGATTTTATTTTTTAAGATTTTGCTAAAGCGGGGCCATTTATGTGCACGCTTATCTATTGCTTTAACCATACGCTCTCCTAGAGGTGCAAAATTATTTTGGCTAATTAGAATTTGAATATTTTTATGTCCTGCTTGTTTAAGCTCGCTAACACCTTTACATAGTTCTTCTTCGTCGTTAATACCTAAGGCGACTGTTAACAATGTTAGCTCAGTACACAAACTCAGTGAATGAAGAGGAACATTATTACGGTTTAATTTTAAGGCTGGAGACATATCCAAAAGGATATAGTCATATTCTTGTTTCAATCTTAAAATAGCGTCATTTAAAATATGCTTATTTTTAGCTGTTTCTATAGATTCTATATTGCTTATTGGCAGAATATTAATCCCTTGATAAGCTATTACACCTAATTGGCAAGAGATATCATCGAAGCGCCATTCACCTTGAGTTTTAGGTAATTGTCCATCTAATTTAAAAGAGTTAAGGGGATTTAAATCAATGACAAGTACAGTTTTATTTTGTGATTGAAGTCGTTTTGCTACGCTCGCACAAGCAGTTGATGAGCCTTCTGAGCCCATCAGTGAAATGAAAGTGACACAGCGGGCGTTATTA
>NZ_PJBR01000194.1:0-2179 GCF_002863625.1 Pseudoalteromonas sp. MelDa3
GTTGAACTAAGCCGCTACGCGGAGATCCTATTCTGACCATTTGAGCCACACTTACCTTGGGGTTATCCCATATTTGGAGGTAAGTAATGAATACACTCATTGAACAAGTCAAAACTGAAATAGCCTATCTTGGTTATTCACAAAGTACCTGTAAAAGTTACTGCGAGCATTTACTTAAACTCAGCCATTATTTTAATAAACCACTCGATTTAATTACTGATGATGAGCTGAATATCTTTTTTAAAGATCCCGCCATTCGCAAGCTCTCCAGAGCGAGTCAAAAAATACAAATAAACAGCATTTGGTTTTTGTTTAAGAATATTTTACACCGCCCACTGAACTTAGACATAGCCTTGCCTAAAGCAAAACCTCGGGCACCTACTTATTTATCGCGTGATGATATTCGACGACTTATAGAAAGTTGCACGGATATGCGCTTAAAAACATTGATAGTGGTGTGTTATGGATGTGGTTTGCGTATTGGCGAACTGCTGCGCATCAAAGTGCAAGACATCGATGGACAGCGTAAAACCATTTTAATTGAACATGGTAAAGGAGATAAGTCACGCTATGTTGTTGTATCAGATAGCGTGCTAAATCAATTACGTTGCTATTGGAAAATGTATCACCCAACGGGCTGGATGTTTTATTCACGATGGTTAATGGATAAACCTATGTCACCCTCAAGCTTCAGAAAGGCATTGAAAAAACATGCACAAATGTGTGGTTTAAAGCACTGTAATCCACATGTATTACGCCATGCTTATGCAACACATCAACTTGAGTTAGGGATGCCGCTTCATCAACTTCAACATCAGCTTGGTCATAGTGACATTAGAACCACGCAAAGTTACTTACACTGGTTACCTGAATTAGGGCATGGTGGCATTGATTTACTCGCAAGTTGGGGGAACCAATGAGCGGCTTGCACCTCGCTGATATTTTAAATTCTGGCCTTGGGAATTATCGGCAGCACCACATAATGAGTTATCAACAGTTACGAGTCTGCCAACACCTTCAATCATGCAGAACGGGGCAGCTCGGTTATCAAGCATGGCAATGTGATAACTGTAGTGAAGTACAACAAATTGGGTGTAGTTGTCGAGACCGTCATTGCCCACGTTGCCAAGGGATGGCTACGGCTAAATGGGTGCAAAAACAGCAGGAAGATTTATTACCGTGTCGGTATTTCCACCTTGTTTTTACGCTCCCGCATGAGTTAAATATCATTGCGCACTACAACCCAAACGCGTTATATCACTGTTTATTTAAAGCCGCATGGCAAACGCTGTGTAAATTTGCGAAACGAAAGAGGCATGGCCAGTTAGGCATGACAAGCGTACTGCATACGTGGGGGCAGAACTTAAGTCAGCATATTCACCTGCATTGCTTGATACCCGCAGGCGCGCTTGATAAAGCGCACTGGCATGAAATAGAAAAAGGCTATTTATACCCCGTTAAAGCATTATCAACAGTGTTTAGAGGGAAAATGCTCGCGGCGCTCAATGAATGCGATAGTTCATTCGCGAAGGTAAGCACACCAACCAAATGGTGCGTGTATAGCAAAGCCTGTTTAACGTACAGTGAAAAGCTAGTTAGTTACCTTGCTCGTTATACCCGAAAAGGCGTGATGTCAGAATCGCGATTAGTGTCAGCGACTGAAGAAACAGTGAGCTTTAAATACCGCGATTATGCAGATAACAACCGCGATAAAGTCATGACTCTGAGTTGTGATGAATTTTTACGGCGCTACTTACAACATGTATTGCCCAAAGGGTTTATGCGCATTCGTCACTATGGCTTTTTAGCTAATGCGTGTCGCAAGCGAAAGTTAGGGTTAATAAAGGCTCAAGTATCAGCAACCCCATGCAAAGCGGTGAAGCCGAAGGTAGAGCAAGAACGATTAATACCCCATTGGTCTTGCCAGTCATGCAAGACGGGTACCTTACGATTTATTGGTGTGATGAATTTAGATGAGGCGACAAATAAAATAGCGCGAACGAGTTAGCAGCCTTGCTTGCTGCATCAAATCAATAAGTTAACCTGCTTAATTGCTCAGGCTAATAGCGACTGTGCGAGCGAAAAATATCCTTGCTTAACGGTTAAACATTCGGTTTAATGAATAGATAATAAACGCTGAGCAATGCAGGGAAAGCTTAAATTATAATAGGTAAGCTTA
>NZ_PJBR01000195.1:0-2153 GCF_002863625.1 Pseudoalteromonas sp. MelDa3
ACTGCATCTACACAAACACAAGCGCTTAGCTTATTAGCAATTTATCACCCTGATCTAGTTATAAGCTCTATGTATTTATCTGACGGGACAGCCGATTCACTATTGCAAGAAATAAGATCAAACCCTATCACCGAGCATCAACCTTTTATGCTTATATCGAGCGAGCGTAATAAAAAATACCTTGAGCAATTACGCCAATCGGGTGTCCTAGCTATTTTGCCTAAGCCTTTTAGCGCAAAAGCCATTACCCGCGCACTCAAAGCAACCCTCGATATTATAAGCGAAGAAGAAGTAGAACTTGATCACTTTGACGTAACGCTGCTGCGAGTTTTAGTGGTAGACGACAGCCGCTTTGCGCGTAAACACATAATACGCGTACTTGCGGGTATGGGAATACCTGCACCGGTAGAAGCTGAAAACGGTAAAGAAGCTATTGAGCACTTAAATAACCAATCGTTTGACTTAATTGTAACCGACTACAATATGCCAGAAATGGATGGGCGAGAACTAACAGAAGCCGTTAGAAGCTCAAATAGCTACTCACATATTCCTATTTTAATGGTGAGCTCAGAGGCAAACGAAACGCACCTAGCAAATATAGCTCAAGCGGGAGTTGATGCTATTTGTGATAAACCGTTTGAACCGGCCACAGTGCGAGAATTATTGTTTAAAATAATGTCTTAAAAGTAAGTACAAGCGTAGGACGGTTATTATTTGGCCTACGCTCATCTTTGAAATACATTTACTATTACAGTTTTCCTAATCTATAAATGAGTAATGCAGTTTTTTTAATGTTTTTATCAAGGCTGGTTAAATCGGCTGTTTCGTTTTTAGTGTGCGCACCGCTGCCCATCAAGCCTAAACCATCAAGTGCCATATCAACATGGTTTGCGGCAAACGAAATATCAGCTGCACCTGCGTTGCGTGGGTTGGCGGCTACTACTTTGTTGAAGCCTAAATCATGGCTTGCGTCGCTGTATAATTCTAATAGCTTTTTATTGCCATCAGTTAATGCCATTGGCGGGTAACCGTCTTCAAAAATAAGCTCTGCTTTACTGCCATTTAAACTGTTACTAGCAATGAGTTGCATTGATCTTTTTGCGTTTTCGAATTGCTTTGGCGATAGTGCGCGTAAATCACCTGCTACATGCACGGTTTGTGCTATTACATTACTTTTACCAAACGCCGTTGCTGACGAATTAGCACTGTCGTAGTCGGCATTTGTACCACCTACAATAAGCCCTGGGTTAAATGTTAAATTAGGTTGCGTGGCAAGTTGCTCTCTAAAATCATTTAAAATGCGTGATGCTTCGTAAATAGCGCCATAACCAACGCTTTCGCTAAATATTTGTGACGAATGCGCTGCATTTGCCGTTACATTTAGCGTCCAACCGGTATAACCACGGCGCGCCGCCATAGCTGTTTTTATATTGTTATCGCCATTTTCATAGCCAAGCGCTACGTCAGCCCAAATTGCTGCATCAACAATAGCTTGTTTAGATAAGCTAAGTGGGCGACCGCTGCTTTCTTCATCGCCAGTCAATAATACTTTTATGCTTACATTTTCGAGTAAATTAAGGGCTTGTAAGCTTTTAAGTGCGGTAATTATTATCGTGTTACCGCCTTTCATATCGGCAACGCCTGGGCCACTGGCTGTATCGGCATCAAGTTGTTTGTAGGTAGTAAAGTTATCGTTTTTGGCAAATACCGTATCTAGATGGCCGATCATCAGTATTTTTATTGCATCGGGGTTTTTACTTTCATGTGTTGCCAGTACATGCCCTACGCGGTTAAACGCACTGCCATCCAGCCATTCTACTTTAAAACCAATGGCTTTAAGCTGCTCACTTGTCAGCGCACCTACTTTTTTTACACCTTCAATATTAAGCGACCCGCTATTAATATTTACGGCTTGCTCTATTTCTTGCAGTGCTTGGGGAATATTTTTATCGACCTGTTTTACTATTTCACGCTCATTTTTATCAAGCGCAGCATGGCTTGTAAGCGGTAGGGTACTAGCAAGTGTGAGGATAAGTGCATGGCTAAATTTAAAAAATGACATAACAGCATAATAAGTGAGAAATAAGAATATTTAATATGAAGTAAAAATACAGAGGATTCAATAGGGGTAGATTGTGATTTTTAACTAATTT
>NZ_PJBR01000196.1:0-2069 GCF_002863625.1 Pseudoalteromonas sp. MelDa3
CGCCAAACACTTGAGTAAACGCATTACCTACTGCATTTGCTTGTACGCCTGGCAGAAAAACACCACATGCAATAATTGCCGAAACAGCAAATAAAACAGCTAGCCATTTTTGCCCTAAACAACGGTCAAAATAATACGCTGGGCCGCCACGATATTGCCCGTTTTCTTCTGTTTTATAAATTTGGCCTAAAGTAGATTCTGCATAGGCAGTGCTTGCACCTAGAAAAGCAACAACCCACATCCAAAAAATAGCACCTGGTCCACCAAAACCGATAGCTGCTGCAACACCTGCGATATTACCAACACCGACTCGTCCAGACAACGATACTGCAAGGGCTTGAAAAGATGAGATACCTTTATCAGACGTGTTTGGACTAAATAATAACTTACACATTTCTTTAAAATGTCTAACTTGAGCAAATCGAGTTAATACTGAATAAAACAAGCCTGCGCCTAGGCATAAATAGATGAGTGCATTACTCCAAACAACATCATTAACAGCGCTTACAAAAGCTTCCATGGATATCCTCTATAGTTATATTTATTATTTTTAATTACGAGACTCTGCTTTAACTACTACGCAACATAAGTTTCACGAAATAAGGTTTTACCTCTCCCGTCCCGACTCATTATTTAATTAATCTTAACTTAAGTACCCCAACTTTGTTAACACTTAATTTTCAAAATATCTAATTACGTAGCTATTGCAAGGCACTGCATCAGCAGTATTTAAAGGAAAGTAGATTGATTTGTACCGATACGGTGATGATACGCGGCGAAGAAACGTTAAAAACGTTTTGGAATGAAGTTGCTATATGATTATTATTTTTTGTAAAAGGGGTTTTACTAAAAGCAAAAAGGGCATCAAAACTATTGATACCCTTCAAATAAACGTTTTATCTTAAATTATCAACAACATTAACAATTGCCGCTAACGTATCTTGACCAAATTGATACGAACGACGGTCTGACCAGCCATAGTCTGGATCAGGTAAATCGTTGTTGTCTTTAAATGGCATTTCAATTGTGTACGTTAATGCTTTGAATTCTTCAGCAGTAGCTGATGAACCTACCGTGAGGTTAGCTTGGCCGGGCTCATCTTTTGGATAGCCATGCTCATCTTGAAACTCTGGAGTAATAGTTAAAAGCGCAGCTTTAAAGCTATCTTCAAGGCCTTTAAGACGAGCATCGTAACTTGGAATACCTTCACTGCCTGCCACAAAGTTATACGGAATAGCTTCATCGCCGTGTATATCTAAGTGCATATCTAAGCCAGCTTCGCGCATTTTATTTAGTACTAGGTAAACCTCAGGGCTATTTTCCATGCTTGGTGTCTGCCATTCACGGTTTAAGTTAACGCCTTTAGCATTAGTACGGAGATGTCCGCGTGCGCTGCCATCTGGATTCATATTTGGCACAACGTAAAACACTGCTTTTGATAGAAGCGCAGCTGCATGTGGGTCTTCGTCATCAAGAAGTTTGTGCAGTAGACCTTCAACAAACCATTGGGCCATTGTTTCACCTGGATGTTGACGTGCTGTGATCCAAATGTTTTTCTTATCTTCACTTGGCTCACCAATTTTGAGTACACTCATATCGCGGCCATCAAGTGTTGCACCAAGCGTTATTAATTGGCAAGCGCCTTGGCTTTGTGCCCAAGACAATAAATCTAAATGGCGGTCGTAACTGTATGGTGCAAAGTAAGCAAAATGCACGCTGCCGCACTCTGGTTCAATTTCAAAGCTTAATGTGCCATTTTCATAGCTTGATGGTACACGAAACCATGTTTGGCGGTCATATGATGCAACGGCTTGATATCCTTCCCAACCATCTGGGTAAGCTGATTTATCAAGCTCATTAATATTTAACTTATGCAATTGGTAAGGCGTTGTTTCAAGACGAAAGTGAAACCACTGATAAAATTCAGACTGGTGATCTTTATTAATTTCTAATTGAATATTTAAAGGATCGGTGGCTTCAATAACTTTGATATTACCACTGTCGAAATTGCTGCTGATTTTCATGAAAAAACCTTTAGGTTGAATAAGTTTATCTGCTTATTAATTCAC
>NZ_PJBR01000024.1:0-42068 GCF_002863625.1 Pseudoalteromonas sp. MelDa3
CTAAAGCTGCAGCTAAAATTTGCCAACCTTCGGAAGACATAAATAATTGCGCTGCAATCAGTGCAAAAACCAGACTTAAAAGCAGTGGTAGCATGTATACCGCAAATGCATGCTTAACGACGTGACTATCATCAAGTGACAAGGTTACCTTTTGTCCTACTTCAACAGAGGATTCAAATTTATAAGGGAAGGTTTTTTTTGCAGTGCCAAACAGCTTACCAAACACTTGTGAGCCGCAACGACCATTGCAGCCTTCACAAGCTTGTTTTTGTTGTGCTTCTAAATGAGCAATGTGGCCATCGAGGGCCACAACAGTGAGGGTTTGTTCAATCATAACAATCCTTACGAATCGTTTATAATGAGCGGGTAACTGACTCAGCAATCGCTTTTGCGGTCATACTCGGTACATTACCAACAACCGATACATCAAAATTACCGCCATTATGCACATATACTGTCGTTGCACCAGAGGTTAGTGCACCACTTAAACGCTTACCCGGTAATGGACGCTGAATAAATACCGAAATTTCAACAAAACCATCAGAGAACAAGTAATAGTCTGTTAATTCGTTATTTAAATCGAGCTTATGTCTGTCTGATTTTAGTAATTCAAAGCCATCCGGTAACCAACTAATTTGCCAGTTAGTCGCTGTACTGTCTTCGTTTATAAGTGCATCGTTTGGTAAAGGCGTTGGAAAGTTTCGATTGAGGACTTCAAGTAACATACCTGCTGGCTGCTCTGTCACACTAATGTGAGTAAGCTGTAACTGCTCTAAGGCCTCACCTTCATGGTTAACGTACGCGGCTTTTAGTAACAACGACGACTCCATATCCAGCCAAATCCAATAATTATATTTATACTCGTCTTTAGATTCTATGCGAACTAGTTGTGCAGCACGCCCAGCAATACGACCTTTCCCGCCTAGTACAAAATCATAGTGCGCGCTTAAGCGATCTATATCTTTAAAAAGTACTTCAGGGATTGGACCAGCTATTGAATCTGTTTTTAGGGAATATGGTTCTGACTGAGGTTCAAAATAAGTAACTTGGTTGTCAATACGGACCATTTCAAGCCCAGCACCGTTAAGTAAACTTAAATGCTCAAGTTCTGTGTCACCTTGTAAAGCATGCACCCATCGGTAGGGTTCCATTGTTTTACCTTTGACAACAACAAACGAAGCGTCAAAATTACGGGTGTGAACGGCATTAGCCATTTTTAGTAATAAATCTTTGGCAGGATTTGTGTCGTTGGCAAATGCATTAAAGCTTACTACCAACGACAGAACAAAAGTGATTACTTTCATTTAATTAGTTTTTTTCCTCAGACGCTTTGGTATTAGTTTGCGCTGTTTCTAAAGAATTCGCAACTCGTGCTTGGCGTTGATGCTCAAGAACTAATGCACCAATACGTTGTTGCTGTAATTCACGTAAACCTTGCTCTGCATTTTCAAGCGCAGGCTCAGATGAGTAACTTACTGGCGACGCCATACCTGTCAGCGGTGTGGTTTGTAGTAATGGAATTTCGCTTTGTTGCTCGTTGTTACTTTGAGGAAGCGTATTAACGCCCACAATAGCAAACATTGCCACACTGGCTGCAATTGCTAGTTGAGCAACTGGCTTGCGCCAATTAAAAGCCACTACTTTATTATCTTGTACTGTTTCAGTGATTGCTTGAGGCTGTGTTTTTGACTGACTAAAGTCAGCATAAACAGGCTCGCTTTCAAGTGCTAATGCAACGCGATCGCTAATATCAATATGTATGTCGTTATTATTTTTTTGAGCACGCATCGCATCACCAATTAACGCATAACGGCCAAACGTAGTTACATCTTGCTCTGCAATTTTTGCATCAGTCAGATGTTGCTCGCCATCAAGTAATGCCGATAACGCTTCGTTATCTAACTTGTTAAGGTGTGCTTTTGTCATACTAAGACTCGCCTATTAATGGGTTTAATTTGTTATCTATTGCTTCACGGGCACGAAATATACGCGAACGCACAGTCCCGACCGGGCAATCCATTACCACTGCTATTTCTTCATAGCTCATCCCTTCGATTTCTCTAAGGGTGATTGCGGTTTTAAGATCTTCAGGCAAACTATCAATCGTATTAAAAATAACAGCGCGAACTTCTTCGCTTAAAAGTAGGTTTTCAGGAGATGCATTAGATCGCATTGAATCTGCACAATCATAAAACTCGGCATCTTCAGCGTCTATATCATTTGCTGGCGGCTTACGCCCCTGGGCTACTAAGTAATTTTTAGCACAATTAACGGCAATACGGTATAACCACGTGTAAAAGGCGCTGTCACCTCTAAAGTTTGGAAGTGCACGGTAAGCTTTAATAAAAGCCTCTTGTGCTACATCAGCAATATCGCCTTGGTTTGATACATAACGTGAGATCAAACCTGCAATTTTGTTTTGATACTTCTTTACTAATAGGTTGAAGGCGTTTTTATCTCCTTGCTGGACCCTTTTTACTAGCACTAAATCTAATTCCTGCTCGCTCATTCGAGCCGGTACTCCTATGTCTGATTTTTGCTTGTTATTCATATTGTCGTCATTGTTCACAAATACTCTGACCTCTTTATGAATAAAAAGTTCTGCTTAATATTATTTTTTTATAAAATAGATGATAAATAACGGCGCTAAGCCTTTAAAATCACTACGTAGTAGTATGACAAATATGGTACAACTACAGATATTAAAAACAAATATTGCTCTATACGAGCATTGTAACCGCAAAGTACCTCTGACATGAACCAAAATAAACATCACATTGCAGATGTCGCTATTATAGGTAGCGGCGCAGCAGGCTTATCACTTGCATTATCTCTAGCTAATTATTGTAACGTTACCGTGATCAGTAAAGGAGCGCTTACAGAAGGTTCTACTTTATATGCTCAAGGTGGTATAGCAGCTGTATTTGATAAACAAAACGACAGCATAGAATCTCATGTTGAAGATACACTCGATGCGGGCGGCGGTTTATGCGACAGAGACGCTGTTCATTATACTGCCAGCAATGCTCACGATTGCCTACAGTGGTTAATCGACCAAGGTGTTCCCTTTGATATGGAGTTTGATAGCAAAGGAAAAGAGCGTTTTCATTTAACACGTGAAGGCGGTCACAGCCATCGTCGTATTTTGCATGCAGCCGATGCTACTGGCAAAGCTGTGCAAACCACGCTTATTAGCCAAGTTAAAATTCATAAGAATATAACGCTCTTAGAGCAATACAATGCTATTGATTTAATTACAGATAAAAGCGCCGGAAAAACAGGCTCACACATTGAAGGTATGTATGTGTGGAACAAAAAAGCTAAAAAGGTAGAAACCATTTCAGCTAAATTTGTTGCTCTTGCCACTGGTGGCGCAAGCAAAGTGTATTTGTATACATCTAATCCAGATGTATCAAGTGGTGATGGCATTGCAATGGCATGGCGCGCAGGCTGTAAAGTTGCCAATATGGAATTTAATCAATTTCATCCAACGAGCCTTTATCATCCAGAGCTACAAAACTTTTTAATTACAGAAGCTATGCGCGGTGAAGGGGCTTATTTAAAACGACCTGATGGCACTCGTTTTATGAAAGATTTTGACAGTCGTGAAGAACTTGCTCCACGCGATATAGTGGCACGCGCAATCGATTTTGAAATGAAGCGTTTAGGTGCTAATTGTGTTTATTTAGATATTAGCCACAAAGATAAAGACTTTATTATTGAGCACTTTCCTACTATTTACGCAAAATGCCTAAGTGTAGGGCTTGATATAACAAAAGAAGCAATCCCAGTTGTACCTGCTGCGCATTACACTTGTGGTGGCGTAATGACCGACTTTAACGGTAAAACAGATCTCGATAACTTGTATGCTGTTGGCGAAGTCGCTTACACAGGCCTACATGGTGCAAACCGTATGGCAAGTAATTCATTATTAGAATGTATTGTATTTGCCCACGCTGCAGCTAAAGATATTTTAAGTAAAATTGAACATGCACCAGAGCCAATGGCTCTACCTCATTGGGATGAAAGCCGTGTTAGTAACTCTGATGAAGAAATTGTTATTACCCATAACTGGCATGAACTACGTTTATTTATGTGGGATTATGTAGGTATTGTACGCTCTACTAAACGCTTAGAACGTGCACTGCATAGGGTTGAGTTGCTGCAGCAAGAGATACACGATTATTATGCAAACTTTAGAGTAAGTAATAACTTGCTTGAGCTTCGTAACTTAGTACAAGTGTCAGAACTCATTATTAGAAGTGCAATGGAGCGAAAAGAAAGCAGAGGCCTACATTATACTATTGATTACCCTGAACAAAATGAAAATCCAACACCGACTATTTTGACTCCAAAACGCAATTAATCGCGCTTAAAGTAGCACGTTTTAGACGCGCATAGCTTTGTTCATTAACACCGTTGGCTGAAATTATAAGCCAATGGTTGTTACTAAAACCTTTAATATGTAGCCATATATTATTGCCATAAAAACGGCTTTTTTTACTAATTTCACCCTGAATTTTTAAACCTTCACCCTCAAACCTAAATAGCTTGGGTTCTAGAATTATAACGCCATGGTTTGGATGAATTGCCAACACTTTTTGCCACACTAAAAAGCCAGCTAATATATTAATTATCAAACAAAAAAGCATAGCTAGTAGCGAATCTAAAAATAAACATAATATTAAACTGAGCATGCAAAAAAAGACCACAATAGGTTTGTGGTCAGCGTTATTATTAGTAACTGTAAACCTATACACGAACTCGGTCTAAGATCAGCGAAACCATACCGTTTAACTGCTCATCTTTACATTCTTGATGACCCATAAACCATGCAAATAAGTCAGGGTCTTCTTCTGTTAGCAAACGCTGAAAAATAGCCTGTTGCTCTGCGCTTAAAGAGTCGTATGCTTCTTCAACAAACGGCATAAACAAAACATCAAGCTCTAACATGCCACGACGGCAAGCCCAACGAATACGTGCTTTACTATGAATTTCAACCATTTTAAACCTCATACTTAATTGACTCGAGTTTAACAAACACAAGCCTATTTAGCAGCTATTAATCTCTCATTAAAGAATAAACCCGCACCAATAAGCGCTTGTCTGTACCATACGTAACAACTGCGTTATTATGTCACTTCATTTATATTGCAAAGAAGGTTTTTATGTCGAGCGTTTATGCATGTCCGTTATCTCATCAACTTATTAGCCTCTGCGGTGCTGATAAATTATCTTATTTACACGGGCAAATCTCTCAAGATCTAAATAAATTAACCAGCAGTAATTATTTGTGGGCTGGCCATTGCAGCGCTAAAGGTAAACTTTGGGGCGTATTTAAATTATTTTCTTATCAAGACAGCTACTACCTTACAGGCAGCGAAAACGAAGTAGAAAAATCGTTAGCTGAGCTAAAAAAGTATGCCGTACTTGCAAAAGTTGACATTAGTGCATGTTCAAAGCGATTAATTGGTCTCATTGGTGATGATTTATCGGGTGTACTCGCACAACTTGATATTAACTTTGAAGGTGATGCGAGCGCGTGTGACTTTGAAAGCGGTAAAGCACTAAAATTAGCTGATAACCGTGTTTTATTGATGGTCGATAGCCAGTTTAGTATGCCTGATGACGTATCTACACTTGATAACGAAGCTCCTTGGCAACAAGCATCTATGCTTGCAGGTGAACCTCAGTTAAGTGCAGATGCAATTGGCGAGTATGTTCCTCAAATGGTAAACCTACATGCTATTGGCGGTATAAGCTTTAAAAAAGGGTGTTATACCGGTCAAGAAACTGTGGCTCGCATGAAGTACCTAGGTAAAAATAAGCGTGCAATGTATATAGTTTCAGGTCAAAGCGAAGGGATACTTTCAGAGCCCGATTTAGAAACCCAATTAGGCGAAAATTGGCGCCGTGCGGGTAAACTTATTGCACAAAGCTTTAATGAACAAACAAATAAATTAACAGGCCTCGTTGTGTTGCCAAACGATACTGATGTAACTCAGGTACTTCGTGCAAAACACACACCTCAGGTGGAGCTAAGCATTCTGCCTCTACCCTACTCTCTTGAAGATGAATAAATAGGAATGACTATGATCGTTGCGGCAAACAAAGTGGTAAAAATGCATTATTCGGTAATGGATAATGATGGCAATAGCATTGATAACTCGTTCGGTGGTGAGCCACTACACTTTATCATTGGCACAGGCTACTTAATTTCAGGCCTAGAAAATGCTTTGCAAGGCAAACAACCAGGCGACACACTTAGCGTAAAAGTTGAACCTGATGAAGGTTATGGCGAACGCCACGATAACCTAATGCAAGCTGTACCTAAGTCGATGTTTGAAGGTATGGAAATTGAAGTCGGCATGCAATTTCGTGCATCAACAGATGATGGTGACCAATCAGTAATGATCATCGATATCCAAGATGAAGAAGTTATTGTAGATGGTAATAACCCACTTGCAGGCATAACACTTAACTTTGATGTAGAGATACTAGAAGTACGTGATGCAACCGAAGAAGAACTCACTCATGGTCATGTACATGGTGAAGGTGGGTGTGGTCACGACCACTAATACACTGTTAAACCAAGAAAAAAGCGCCTAGGGCGCTTTTTTTATATCATATTGTTGCGCTTAACCGTTTCAGTTTTTGCCTTACTAGGCAGCGCGATTGATACATTCTTTTCTTTTAGAGCGGCTAGTAAACCTTTTTGATCGTTTGTGCCAACTCGATACAAAGTGCCATCTTTAAGCGTTAGCTGTATTGCACTAAAGCCAGATACTGTATACACCCAACCATCGTGAGTAATTCGCATACCAATACCGTGTCTGTAAGAGTTTTGAACTGCCTTAGCTTCTACTACTTCGCCAAGCTCAATGCTTTGCCCTGCAACGCCTGGGCCAAACGCCCAGCTAATTTTTTTATCATCTACTTTTACTGTTAGACCATGGAACAAAAAGCCCACCAGCACTAAAATCCCAGCAAATATCATTAAAGGTCCATCAGCGCCTAATAAGTTCCATGCAAGCGCTACAAAACCGCCTATCCACGCTAATACAAAAAAGATAAACACCGCATACTGTTTATGCTGATACATAATATTCTCTAAATTAAATAAATACTTAAAAGCTGTACACCAATGTAGCACTCAGCTCTGAGTCGAACTTGAGTTTATCATCTTCGGGTTTTGAATTATAACGATACATGTAGGTAAATTTGAGTGATACCGCACCAATCACTTGGCTTATTAGTGCGGTTTCCGATTTTAAGCGAGAATTAAGACCTGAGAGCGACTGCTCTATACTCACATCTTGATTAAAACGAGTACGCTTAGAAACCAAACGTTCCCACTGCATTGCAACACGTACTAAATAACCAGTTTTATTAATTTCATCTTCGCTCACATCCGAATCTTCATCGGCTACTGAACGGTATAAACCAGGTCCTATATCAATATCTACTTTGTTTTTAGAGCCTTGGTATACACGTGCACCATAGCCTGTCGCCACCGTACTTTTAAAATCAAGTCCACTAAACTCATCTTCTTCGTAATCACCGTAAATAAAAAATGAGGAGTTTTTAACACCGACTTTATAGTTACCTTGCGCAGATACAAAAACACGATTAGCTGTAACATCAGTGCCACCGCTTTCATCGTTCTCATCACGCTTATAAAGAGAGTCTATTTTAAATTGGTTACGCCACTTTTCAAAGTCTTGGTATAAATTACCTTTGAGCTTAAAACTGGTCGAATTGGTGTTACCTTTACTTAGAATAAAGCCAAATTCAGTATCACCGTAGAACATGTCACCTTTGTGTAACTCATGAATTTCTTCATCAGAGAGCTTGCCATATTCATGAAAATCTTCAAATGGATCAACGGCCCAACTTGGGCTGCTAATTATTAAAAAAATTAAAAATAAATACTTACGCACAATACTCTCTCTGCACACAATTATAAAAATAAGCAGTATTGCTTATTCAGTTTCTTTCCATAAAATATGACAAAACGGAGCATCTTTATCACGACTAATCAAAATTTTAGCAAACAAAACATCATCATTTTCAAATTCTAAACCAACCAACACCTGAATAAAGTGCTCTGGCTCTATTTCAAGGGCTACAAAGTCTTGCCACTGGTCATCTGGCTCGTCTTCTTCAATAAAGCCTAGGTCTTCTCTAAACTCATTAAAGTCTTCAACATCTTTTTCACTCAAGTTATTTGGCGCTAACTCTAAAAAAATATCATAAGCTTGGTGAGTAGCTTCTTCTACCGTATATAAACGTGGACCCGACATATGTGCTTAACCTTAAGCTTTTAAGTTGCGCTATATTATCAAATCTCATCATCATTTTGATAAAAAAAAGCGTAAAACACTGACTTTTTTGTAACCGAGTCATGCTTTATTCAGCATACAACTAAAACGACAAATAAAAACTCACCTAACCCATTGAATATAAAGATTACTTTTATTATTTTAGTTAAAATAACAACGTAAAATATTTTTATTATCTTAGGTTCGAATTGTTTAGCTTTTTCTCATCTAAAACCAATTTATTAAGACTACGGCTTTAGCAATAAATTCCATTTATTTAAAAAATACCGTCACTTTACTTAATTCCTATAACAACATAAGCTCAAGCAACAGGTCAGAGGAGTGTGTAATGATAAAACTAGAAAAACAAAATGGCATTGCAACCGTCACGCTTAGCAGAGCAAAAAAACAAAATGCATTAAGTTTTGAAATGTTTGTAGAGCTAAACAAAGCCATTAAAAATATAAAAAGAGATCGTAGTATTCGTGCTGTGGTAATAAAAGGCGATGGCGAGCATTTTTGTGCAGGCCTTGATATATCTGCAGTAATGGCTACACCAATGAACATAGTGAAATTATTGCTTAAATGGTTACCTGGCAATCAAAATTTAGCGCAAAAAGTAGTATTAGGCTGGCAGTCACTTAGTGTGCCCGTTATTGCACAAATTGATGGCAACTGTTTAGGGGGTGGTTTGCAAATAGCTTTGGGGACAGATTACAGAGTTGTTCATATTGATGCCAAACTTGCCATTATGGAAGCGCGTTGGGGATTGTGCCCCGATATGGGCGCAAATGTAATGATGAGCGGTTTAGTTAAGCGCGACCAAGCACTTTGGCTTGCAAGCCACGCAAACCCAATCACTGCACAACAAGCAAATGAGCTAGGTTTGGTTACTAAACTTACCGATGATACTCAACAAGCCACGCAAAACATGCTCGATACATTACTTGAGCGTTCACCAGATACGCTTGCTGCTATTAAACGTGTTACACAACTTAGCTATAAACCAAACCAACGAAAAATACTCGCTAAAGAAACCTTAAGCCAAATTCGCTTATTGCTAAACCCAAACACTAAAAAAGCAATTGCTAAAGCAAAAGGAAAAGCGGATATAACCTACGCAAATACAAAGCACTGGTAGACTATTGCACAATGCATAAAAGAGTTTGATTTGTTAAAGTTAAGCTCTTATCTTTTCTGTGAGCCACTTTGATGAAATATCTGCTCAGTAGCGCTATTATTTTACTATGTTTAGCCTGCGCTAAACTCATTATGCACTTTATTGGTGGAAGCTTTCCTGCACCGTTACTCGCTATGGTTATTTTATTAGTTTTACTCTTATCGGGTATTGTAAAAGAGCAACATATAAAACCATGCGCCTCCCCTATTTTAAATATTATGCCTATCTTTTTCATTCCTGCGGGTGTGGGATTTATTGAACATCTCGGCCTTATAAAATCGCACTGGGCATTTTTAGCCTCAGTTGTGGTGCTAGTCCCTATAACTACCTTGTTGCTTGTTAGCAGTGTAATTGCGTACTTTAAGGGAAGAGAAAATAATGACTGATTTTACTTTTTCCGCTATTTCAGAGCTACAGCCTAATTTATGGTGGCTAAGTATTCCTTTTATTATTGTATTGTTTTTAGCACTAAGGGCCGTAAACCAAAGTATAAAAAACAGCGTATTTAAATCGCTCACTAACCCCGTATTTTTAAGTATTAGTATTATCGCTTTATTACTAATTAACCTAAATTTGCCTTATACGCAATTTGCCTCGCACAGCAAATTACTAAGCTGGTTATTAGAGCCCGCGATTGTAGCTTTAGCACTTCCTTTATATCAGCAGTTTACACACGTACGAAAAAATCTATTACTCATAGTCGCAACATGTAGCTTAGGTATTGTTAACGCAACCGTTGTGGCATTTTTGCTAAGCATATTATTTAATGCGCCTGCGCAGCTAAGTGCATCTGTTGCCGCACTCAGTGTCACAACCCCAATATCTTTAATTGTTACTGACTCATTAGGGGGGATTAGCTCTCTTGCTGCGGCTTTAGTTATTTTTATTGGTTTACTAGGCGCTTTATTTGGCTTTATGCTTTTTAAACTCATTAATATTTTTAATCACGAATCTCAAGGTGTTGCAATGGGCACAGCTTGTCATGCAATTGGGACTGCTGCTGCTATTGCTGAACATCCAAAAGTAGGCGCTTACTCCTCAGTTGCAATGGCGCTAAGTGCTTTATTAACAGCAATTATAGTGCCGCTGTTATATCCATTTTTAGTCAACATTTTGCTATAGTTGGAAAAATACAACATAGCCCTAACATAGAGCGCTTTATGATCAGTTCTGAAATCGAACAGTTTGAAAAATATTACACCATGCTTACTGAGTATATGGTTACCTACAGTATGCAAATTGTTGGCGCTATTTTTATCGTCCTCATTGGTTTGTGGATAGCACAAAAGCTTGCCAAATTTGTAGCCGCGTTAATGACCCGTCATAACGTTGACATTACGCTTACTAACTTTGTCAGTAGCGTGGTAAAAGTACTGCTAATTGTAATGGTTATAATTATTGCACTTGGCAAAATAGGTATCAGCGTTACGCCATTTGTAGCAGCCATTGGTGCTGCATCTTTAGGTGCTGGTTTAGCGCTGCAAGGAATGCTTTCTAACTATGGTGCGGGCCTTGCCATTATAGCCACTCGACCTTTTGTTGTTGGTGATACTATTGAAGTTAAAAATGTAAGCGGCCAAGTTAAAACAATTGAGCTTGGCTACACTATTTTAATCAATGAAGAAAAAG
This sequence comes from Pseudoalteromonas sp. MelDa3, assembly GCF_002863625.1. Lineage (NCBI taxonomy): Bacteria > Pseudomonadati > Pseudomonadota > Gammaproteobacteria > Alteromonadales > Pseudoalteromonadaceae > Pseudoalteromonas > Pseudoalteromonas sp. MelDa3. Next base: position 11,131 of record NZ_PJBR01000024.1, read on the forward strand.
TAGAAATCACCATTCCAAATAAGCATATAGTAGGTGAAATACTTCATAACTCATTTAGTTACTCATTGGTCAAAGGTGAAATAGATATAGCCTATAGTGCTTGCTCTGATAATGCGATTAGCCTTATTGAAGACGTACTTAAAGCACACGAATTAGTCGCACAAAATCCGTTATCACAAGTGGGTATTGAACGCTTTGCCGATAGCGGTGTTACAATAAGCTACCGATATTGGGTACCTACTACTAAAATTATCGAAACCAAGCTGGCTATTAATGGCGGTGTTTATAAAGCAATTAATAACGCTGATATTGAAATCCCATTCCCTCAACGCGTCATTACTATAAATAAAAGCGATATATAGTCATAAAATCCAGTGGGTAATTCAATATTGAATTACCCACATCAATAAACTTCTTTTACTGCGTAAAAACTCCTTATCTGTTTGTTATTTTATCTGTAATATAAAGACTTGGTTAAAAAAGTCGGCTAATCACTCGCTTTAATTACATAATAACAATAATGAGCCATTATGAATCGCAGCCCTTTTTATTTAGGTGATTGGCAAGTCAATCCCCAGTCAAATACTCTTCAGCGTGCAGAAAAAAATAAACAGTTAGAACCAAAAGCCATGGATGTGTTAGTTCATCTTTGCTTCCAAAAAGGCGAAATTGTTACTACTGACGAGCTATTAGATCAATGCTGGAAAAATGTTGAGGTCGGCGATAACCCGCTGCATAAAACAATTACCCAGTTACGAAAAGCCCTCGGTGATAAAGCAAGTGAACCCACCTACATAGAAACTATTCGCAAACGTGGTTACCGCGTTATTGCAAAACTTGAGTTTCCTCTGGCTGAAGATATAAAAAAAAGTGAAAACACATGGCAAGGTGGCTCTCCTTTTTTAGGATTAAGCGCCTACAACCCAAGCGATACACACCTATTTTTTGGCCGCAATCAATCTATAGAAACGTTACTCAATAGAATATCGAGCCAAGTTAAATTTGGTCGTGCTTTTTGCTTAATACTTGGCCCTAGCGGTACGGGTAAATCTTCGCTTGTTAATGCTGGGATTTTACCAAAACTGCTAGATGAGCGAGGCTATAACGGCATTGGGGTTATTTCTTATAGCCAACTCGACTTTGCAGATGTTCATAAAAATAGACTTTTTTTAGATTTAGCTTCTGCATTACTTGATTGGGATATAAACGCCCAGCCTGTGTTTGAAGGATTAAGCGCGCAAACACTGGCAGAGCAACTAGAATTGACAATCGATGGCGTAATCAACGCCATACAAATTGCACTTAGCAAAGCCTCTACACAACTTAAAACACCACAGTTATTTTTATTTATTGACCGCTTAGAAGTACTGCTTTCTTCTCCTATATTTAGTAGCGAAACGCGCAGCCATTTTTTATCGGTTATTGAGCGCTTAGCAACCTCTAAAACTGTGATTGTATTTAGTGCGTGTCGTAACGACTTTTACCCTTTAGTCGTTGAACAACCAAGTCTAATGGCAGGCAAAGCTCATGGCGCCCACTACGATTTAACACCGCCAAACCGCCAAGAGCTCCAACAAATTATTCGCCTGCCAGCGCTAACCGCTAATTTAACGTTCTCCAATGACCCACAAACCCAAACACCACTGGATGAAATATTGTGCGCCGATACAGCCAATAACCCCGATGCACTGCCCATGCTACAATACACATTGCAAGAGCTGTACTTACAGCGCAGTGATAATAACGAGCTACTGCACAGTGTTTACACAAAACTCGGTGGTATTGAGGGCGCCATAGGCAAAAAAGCAGAAGATATATTTATTGACCTTAGTAACGAGCAACAACAGCAACTAAAAAGCGTGTTATCACAGCTGATCACTTTAAATCCAGATGGTAAAACCATTACGAGCCGCGCTGCCCGCTGGCAAACATTAACGAACACAAGCCAAAAAGAGCTTGTGCAAGCCATGGTCGATAGCCGTTTATTTGTATCGCATTTACAAAACCAAGAAGCCTGCTTTAGCCTTGCTCACGAGGCATTATTACGTCAATGGCCGCGCGCAAAACAATGGATTAATGACCATAAAGATGCCTTAGCAATAAAAAGTCGTTTACAACACCAAGCGCAAAATTGGATAGATGAAGGTAAAAGTAGTGCTTACCTCCTAGCGCCAGGTAAACCGCTACAAGAAGCGCAGCTATTACTAAACGACAAACTGTTTAAATTAGATGATAACGAGCACACTCTTATCAAAAGCTCTATTAAAAAAACAAAAACAAAAATAAGAGTAAAACGAGTGACCGTTGCTTTATTGTGCTTACTTACATTTACCGCGTTATTAATGAGCTTTACTAGTTTTAAGGCCCAACAACATGCGCAAAAGAAACAGCTTGAGGCCGAAAGCTTACTAGGGTTTATGGTGGGTGACTTTGCCGATAAATTACGTAGCGTTGAACGTATGGACTTACTTGATGGTATTAGTAATAAAGCACTTGAGTATTTTACTGAGCAAACTGACGATTCAAGTTCTCTCTTTAGCTTTAGCGATAATAAAGCACAATTTAACAACCGTTTTCAGTACGCACAAACCCTCGAAGCAATGGGTGAAGTAGCTTATTCCCGAGGTAAAACCGATGAAGCCTTTACCGCCTTTGAAAACGCCCGCACCCGCCTTGAGGCATTATTAAAAATACAGCCTAACAACTTAGAGCTACTCACGCTTGCAGGTGCCAATGCCTTTTGGCTTGGTCAATTAGCTTATGATCAAAATGATCATCAAGCTACTGAGCAAATGTTTAAAAAATACCACGCTTACAGTAAAAAAATGTATGCGCTGGCAGCCAATGATTTTAACTCCATTATGGAATTGTCGTATTCATCTAATTCTTTAGGTTCTTTATACATAGAAAAGTCTGACTACAGCGCTGCAAAAAAGAACTTTACAGAGTCGCTTTTACTTAAAAATAAAGCACTTGAACTAAAACCGAATAACAAAAATTTACTTCGAGATAAATCAGATACGATTAGTTGGCTTGCAAAAACAGAAGAGAAGCTAAGTAACTTTAATGAAGCAGTTAATATATTGGAAGGTGCAGTTGAGGTAATCACAAAATTGACTGCTAACTACCCTAGTGATGCAAGCCTTTTTTACACGTCAGCAAACATATATATGCAACAAAGTTATTTACTGAGCTATTTGAGTGATAAACGGATGGCTCATAAAAAAGCCAGCTTGGCTAATCAAGTTATCAATGAAGCTTTAGTACAAGATCCAAAAAACAATAAATTTCAGCTTATGTATTATCGCTCTTTAGCACATTCACTAATGCTATCTACTGATGAAAGTACTGACTCAACAATTGAAAAAATAATTAATTTTTTAAAATCTCAAAATTTTAAAAATACCAGCACTATCAATACACAAATTACACTGATTCAATATTTTATAAATAGACAATCACCACTCAAAGCACAGGAGTTATTAACTGAGCTTGAGAATAATGAAAACTACACACATCAATTAGCCAACCTAACTAGAACTGGTGATTACTTAGTACATACAAGAATAAACTTAATCAAAGCGAACTTAGCTACAACTAATAAACAGCGAGAGCAATTTTGCTTAAGTGCTATCAAAACTATTTCTGAAGCAGCAAAAACAAGTCAGAGCGTAAAAATAACATACCCACTAGTACAAGCTTATACCTGTTTAAACAGAGAAGACGAGATATCAGAAATAAAAACAAGCCTAGTTAAATTAGGCATTACGAACTTCCAACTATAATTACTCATAAAGGAAATGATATGAATAACACCCTAGAAAATGTCGACTTTCAAGTAAATATTAAACTTAACAACGGTGAAGCTATTTTTAGTTATACAAAAAATGGCGAACCCGCTACTGGCGGTGGTGTTGTAAGAACCGAAACCGCTGGCAACTACAATTTAGACGACGCCACAATTCAAAATGGTTTCGTATTTACTGGCGCTACTATCACCGATATCGACACACAAAAACCATGCGCCCAAGACTTCAGCTATAAAGTAAGTGATAACGGCCACACAATTATCATTACCGACACAGACGAAAATAATGGATCTGTATGCTTAATCTTTAACGTTGAGTGTAATGGCAAAAAATATGAAAGCGCCGATCCTCAAGTTAAGAATGAAAAAGAACTCTAATTAGCAACGCTTCTTTTTAAATTGCACTGGCCTATTAATTGCGGTGCAATTTTTTAAAAACGCCCCTAAATAAACATTAAATAACAATAACTTAAATCAGAAGGTTACCGAAAGGTTTAAAACCCATAAATTAAATAAACTCCTAGACATAAAGTTTCATTAACAATAAAAATGAGCAACACCATGTCTAACAATAATGAAAATAGCAGAGCAAACAACACCGACAACGCTGTATCTGCATTAATCAGCAGCATTTCTAATACCGTTAACAATGAAAAAATAAGCGCAATTATTAATGTCACTAATGTCATGGCCGATGCTATTTTTATTGTTAATGCAGATGGAGTGTTTGAATCAGTAAATCCCGTTGCAGCTCGTTTTTTTAATGTTACGTCTGACTCATTAATAGGTAAAAAATGGCAAGATTGTTTACAAGAACAGTATCGCGATGACTATCAATACATGTTTGAAAGTTGGAAAAACAACTATCAAACACCACTCAATCATGGCCCAAAAGAAGTTAAAATAATAAAAAACAATGGTAACTGTTTAGATATAGAGCTCTCAATTTCTTGTATACCCGCATCAACCACAAACAATACTCCTCTATTTATTTGTATTATGCATGATATTTCTAGGCATGTTAAAAAGTATAAAGTACTCGAAAACATAGCCAAAATAGATCACCTTACAGGCGTCGCTAATCGCTGCACTTTAGAGAAGGCGATTATTAAAAATTGGCAAGAATGCATAGTAGACAAACAGCCTTTGAGTTTTATCTTGATCGATATTGATTTTTTTAAACTGTTTAATGATAATTTTGGTCATGTAAAGGGTGATAAATGTTTGCAAAAAGTAGCTCAAACAATTGAAGACTGCCTCCCCTCAAAAGATAGTTTAGTAGCACGCTATGGTGGTGAGGAGTTTGCTGTTGTATTACCCCGCTCACATGTCTCAAATGCAGAAATGATCGCAAAACGTATTCAAGAAAAAATACTCAACATTAATTTTAGAGATATTGGTTTGCCAGCGAATGTAAAGATAAGTGTAAGCCAGGGTTTAGCGTGTGAATACGATAATCAGTACAGAACATCTGAGGCATTAATATGCGCGGCTGATACGGCTTTATATAGAGCGAAGTCGGAAGGTCGTAATAAATTATGTATAAGGTGATGTACTAACTATTTGGTATAGCCTTTATCTACTAAAATAAAAAACCGCAATTGCGGTTTTTTATTACTTAAGAAAAGCTTAAACGTCGATTAGCAGCCCTTCGTCTTTTTTAATCTTTTCGATCACCATATAAGTATGATGAGTGCCCACGCCGGGAATATCGACTAAGTCGCCAAGAACTTGTCTATATTCTTCCATATTAGACACGCGGATTTTTAATAAATAATCATAACCGCCTGCCACCATGTCGCATTCAACGACTTGTTGTATTCTTAGTATATGCTCTCTAAATACCTTAAATACTGCTGTATTTGAAGCAACAAGCGACACTTGAACATGTGCTACTAAGCTTTGATTAAGCTTTGCTTCGCTAAGCTTAGCGTAGTAGCCTTCGATATAGCCTTCTTGCTCTAATCGTTTTACACGATCAAGACACGGGCTTGCACTCAAATTAACCTGTTTTGCGAGGTTAACATTTGAAATTCTGCCGTTCTTTTGTAGAACGTCTAGTATGGCTAAATCAATACGATCTAGCATGCGTAATCTATTTGGAATTGTCATAACAGAATTTTATGCGGATAAGTTAAATTTATGCCCTGTAAATTATCGTAAAACGCGAAATTTAACCAGCATATTCTGCTGAAATTTAATTAGAATGCACTCACAATATCACTGGTAATTTATTGGTAATTAATTTTACTTTAATTCTTAACACTCCTGAGGGTTGCTTATGTTATTCAACGGCGATTTAACAACGATTTGTCCTATTAGACAAAGAATCCGTGACTTCTACCGCATAGATGAAAATGCGGTTATTGATCATATTTTACCGCTTGCAGAAGTAGGCGTAAAAGCACGAAGTCGTGCCTGGGAAAGAGCCCGCCAGATTGTTTTAAACATTCGTAAAGAGCAAGATGGGCAAGGCGGTGTTGATGCGCTTTTAAATGAATTTTCACTCTCTAGTGAAGAAGGCGTTGTATTAATGTGTTTGGCCGAAGCACTGCTTCGCGTACCAGATAAAGCGACTCAAGATGTACTTATTCGTGACAAGTTAGCGAAAGGTGATTGGAGCTCTCATTTAGGCAGCAGCGATTCTTTATTCGTAAACGCGTCTTCTTGGGGATTATTAGTTACCGGTAAAATGGTTAACTACACAGACAAAACGAAAGAACAACAGTTCGGCATGCTTAAAAAGACCATTGGTCGTTTAGGTGAGCCAGTTATTCGTAAGTCTGTAAATTTTGCTATGAAAATTATGGGTAAGCAATTCGTTATGGGTCGTACCATTGACGAAGCAATTGAACGTGCTGCCGATACAGAGCAAAAAGGTTATGTATATTCTTACGATATGCTAGGCGAAGGCGCGCGCACAATGAAAGATGCGAAGCGTTACTTTGACAGCTACATGAATGCTATACACTCGATTGGTAAAGCGGCAAATGGTCGTGGCCCAATTAAGAGCCCTGGTATTTCAGTTAAGCTTTCTGCTATTCATCCACGTTATGAGTTCACTCATAAAGACCGTGTGATGGAAGAAATTGTACCAAAGTTAAAAGAGCTTGCGCTTGCTGCTAAGAAATACGATATCGGCTTTACCGTTGATGCTGAAGAAGCTGACCGTTTAGATATTTCATTAGATGTCATTGAAGCGGTATTTAGTGATGAAGATCTTGGTGATTGGCAAGGATTTGGCTTAGCGGTTCAAGCGTACCAAAAACGCGCTATTTTTGTAATTGAATGGCTAACAGACCTTGCAACCCGTGTTGGTCGTAAGATGATGGTACGTTTAGTTAAGGGCGCGTACTGGGATACTGAAATCAAAACCACACAACAAGATGGTTTAGAGCATTTCCCTGTATTTACTCGTAAAGCAACAACCGATGTTTCTTACAAAGCATGTGCAATTAAAATGCTTGAAGCGCGCGACGTACTTTATCCACAATTTGCAACGCACAACGCTTACACTGCCGCGACTATTTTAGAAGTAGCGAAAGGCGACAACACCGGTTTTGAATTTCAACGTTTGCACGGTATGGGTGAATCATTATTCGACCAAATCGTTAACGAAGAAAAAATTCAATGTCGTGTATATGCACCGGTTGGTCAACACGAAGACCTACTTGCTTACCTTGTTCGTCGTTTGTTAGAAAATGGTGCTAACTCATCATTTGTAAACGCGATTGTAGATACAACAAAACCTGTTGAATCATTACTACCAGACCCTGTAGAAACACTGCAAGGCCTGCGTAACAAGTACAATACGCAAATCAAAATGCCAATTGATTTATACGGTGAAGAACGTGCTAACTCTAAAGGCATGGATTTAACCGATATTAACGTTATTACCCCTTTCAAAGAGAATCTTGAAACATGGTTTAATGAGCACTTAATTGAGCAAAGCCAAGTACCAGAAGGCTCATTGGCTGTTAAAAACCCAGCAAATCACAAAGAAATCATCGGCCACGTTAAGTTACAAACTGGCGAAGAGATGAAAGTATTACTGGCTAACGCTGAAGCGGCACTTGAATCATGGTCACAAACACCAGTAAAAGAGCGTGCTAATTTACTGCGCCGCGTTGCTGACATTTTAGAGCGTCATCATGATGAACTAGTCGCTATCTGTATTAAAGAAGCGGGTAAAGTAGCGCAAGATGGTATTGATGAAGTACGTGAAGCGGTTGATTTTTGTCGTTACTACGCAGCGCGCGCTGAAGAGTTATCTAAAGATGAGCGTTTCGAAGCCCGTGGCGTTATTTTATGTATTAGCCCGTGGAACTTCCCGCTTGCAATATTCTTAGGTCAAGTTGCTGCTGCGATTGTTACAGGTAACACTGTAATTGCTAAGCCTGCTGAGCAAACAAGTTTAATCGCCCTTCGTGCCATTGAACTAATGCTATCTGTTGGTTTACCTGAGCACGTTGTTCAACCGGTTATCGCTCGCGGCTCAGAAGTAGGTAAAACAATTGTTCCTGATGAGCGCATTCAAGCGGTTATGTTTACAGGTTCTACTGAAACAGGCACATTAATTTCTCAAACACTTGCTGCACGTAACGATATTCAAGTACCGTTAATTGCAGAAACAGGTGGCCAAAACTGTATGATTGTTGACTCAACGGCGCTTCCTGAGCAAGTAGTTGACGATGTGATCAGTTCTGGTTTTCAAAGTGCTGGCCAACGTTGTTCTGCTCTTCGTGTTTTATTCATTCAAGATGACGTAGCTGATGGCATTATCGAAATGCTTAAAGGCGCTCTAGCTGAGTTACACATTGGCGATCCATCGTTACTATCAACTGATGTTGGCCCTGTAATTGATGAAAAAGCACTTAAAAACTTAAATGAACACGTTGAGTACTTAAAAGGTAATTCTATACTTCATTACGAATGTAAAATTCCTGATAATACTCAAAATGGCGCATACTTTTTTGCACCTCGTTTATACGAAATTAAAGACTTATCAGTACTTAAACGTGAAGTATTTGGCCCATGTGTTCATATTGTTCGCTTTAAATCGAATGAACTTGATGATGTGATGGATCAAATAAATAACACGGGCTATGGTCTGACAATGGGTGTTCACTCACGTATTGAAGAGCGCTGTGAGTACCTTGCTAAAATGTCACGTGCGGGTAATGTTTACATTAACCGAAACATGATTGGTGCCATTGTTGGTGTGCAACCGTTTGGTGGCCGTGGTTTATCAGGTACTGGCCCTAAAGCCGGTGGCCCTAACTACCTACAACGTTTAGTAAAAGAAAAAGCATCACCAGATAACGTACAAATGACTAACCTAACGCCTGACGAACTTGATTTACACCACTACAGCGGTGCGAATGAGCAAGTTAAAAAGCTAATGGCCAACTCAATGCGCGATGAAAAAATCTGGCGTGCAACACCACTAAACGACCGTGTTTCGGCTGTACGTCAGTTGCTTGCTAAAATCGCGACGGTAGAAATTATCGACGATTTAGCAGACGACTTAGCATTAACATTATCAGAAGCACGTGCACAGCTTAACCGCCTTGAAAAGCACATGCGTAAGTTTACTACCCTGCCTGGGCCAACGGGTGAGTCTAATACACTTCATCTAGAAGCACGTGGTTGTGTAGTGTGTTATGCAGATAAGAGCACATCATTTAACTTCTGGGCATTGTCTATCATCACTGCTATTGCCGCAGGTAATACGGTAATTACTGTAGCGTCTGAGCTGTTTTATGATGAAGCCGTTGCCTTTAAAGATAAATTTATCTCTACAGGTGTTGCAGAAGGTGTTTTCCAAGTAGCTAAACCTAACCAGTTACAAGCTATTTTGGCGCACCCTCATTTAGCCGGTGCGGTAGTTGCTGCTCGCTCGTCTCGCTTGGGCTACTTTAGTCAACAGCTTGCACAGCGTAAAGGTGCTATTTTACCAGTAATTAGCTCTGAGTATTACGATACATTAATCAAACGTCTTATTACTGAAAAAACAATCAGTATTGATACAACAGCATCAGGTGGTAACACATCACTAATGACGCTTGTTGAAGATGATGAATAATTAAGCTAATGCTTTTTAACTAAAAAATAAAAAAGGCACTGAAAAGTGCCTTTTTTATTAGGTAGTAACGTATATATTTGTTAGCTTAATGAAAGATTAACAATAGAAGTAATAAATTTGAAAATAATTCCTGTAGGTCAGTTACTGCCTGGTATGTTTGTGCAAAGCGTTACTAGACAAACTGGCAGTATTAAAATTAAAAATCAAGGCTGGATTAAAACTCAGGCTGGTATTAATAACCTAATAAAAGCAGGTATTTTAGAAGTAGAAATCGACCCTGATAAAACCCTCATTGAATCAGTCCCTGAAAAAGCTCCTATTGCTGTACCTGCAACAAAAATAAAGCGTGACCCTTGGCAAAAAACACACAGTGCCGAACAAGAAATGGGAAAGGCAAAAAAACTGTATGACGAAGCTAAAACACTGCAAATAAAAGCATTTAAAGATATTAAAGCAGGCCGCGATATAGATATTGCACCGTTCAAAGAGCTGGCAAGTGGCTTTATGGACTCTGTTTTTAGAAACCAAGATGCCCTAGCCTGCCTTACCCAAATGCGCCAAAAAGATGCTTACCTACTTGAGCACTCTATTAATGTATCGATATTAATGGGGATTTTCGCTAAGCATTTAGGTATAGAAAAAAACATTATCGTTGAACTGACTACCGGCGCACTTTTACACGACATTGGTAAGATAAAAATCCCTGATGAAATACTCAATAAGCCGGGTCGCTTTACCGATGATGAATTTAAAATAATGAAAATGCACTCGCTTTTCAGTAAAGAAATATTAGAAGAATCTGGCTTAACGGGTATCGCGGTTGATATTGCAGGTATGCATCATGAAAGGCTTGATGGTAAAGGCTATCCGTTTGGTAAAAAGGGCGACGAAATAAGTCAGTACGTGCGTATGGCATCAATTGTAGATGTGTATGATGCACTTACCGCAGAACGTGTTTACAAAGCAGGCATGGAGCCAATAAAAGCCTTTAAAATACTAAAAGACGGATGCCCAGATAGCTTCGATCCCATGCTGCTTAATAAGTTTATTCAATGTATTGGTATTCATCCGGTAGGAACGCTCGTTAGATTATCGAGTCAAAAAGTTGGTTTAGTGACCGAGAGTAATCCCAGTACACCACTAAAGCCTATCGTTAAAACATTTTACAGCGCTAAACATAGTCGCTATACAGAGATAAAAGATATCGATTTATCTAATAAAAAAACCTTAGATACCCTTGAATCAGCGGTGAAACCTAAAGAATATAATATTGATTTAGAACGCTTTTATAAAAACTCAATATTACCCTAAGTAATATTGAGAGCTCAACATTCTACCGAGCTCTCAACATAATAGCTAAACGTTTACTGCGGCCAGTCTTGCAAAGCCTTTAAGCTAAACTCATAACCATCAAAATCAAGTACACTTTGCTCAGGTGTAATCTCTCTTACAGTTAAAGCACCTATGCTCTCTCCTTCATGTAACTCTCGGCCATTTAGCTTGATCCAACGTTTGTCAGCACTCGATGAATAAATATGCGCTTGATATTTAATACTAGGCAACATTGATTGCAAACCATCTGGTAGTAATTCTACAGGCTCAACACGTGATGACGTTTTTGATGCATGGGTAACTTCATAATCCTGATTTTTTTCGACGTCTTGTATAGCTTGCGCAAACGCATTTTTAAGTGTTGTAGGCACCTCATCAAGCTCAGGATCGCTCATCTGTTGAGATTGGTTGTTACCATTAATTGGCTTACCTAGTACTTTATATTTACTCATATCTAGTTGAGCTGATGCTGTATTTTGACTTTGCCCAAATACCGAAGCGTTCTGTGTATTATTTGGATTGTAATTATTTTGTGGATTAAATACTGGCTGATTATAATTTTGAACTGGCATTACTTGTTGCACGTTCTGCTGATTATAACCCGTTGCGCTCGTGACCGGACTCGATGGCATAGGAATATATTGCCCATTAGGCGTTAATAACATTTGCTGTACACCATTAGGTGTTTGCACATGTACAAGTTGCCCTTCAATCGTTGCAGTATTATTTGGAGCTATTTTAGCGGGTTCTAACTTAGCTATTTGCTGCTTTTCAACTGCGGCATCTACCTCTTTAACTTGTTCTTTAGGTGACGATTTTTCGCTTTCAACCACCTTAATTACAGCGGGTTCCGATGTGTTTAATAAAGTAGTACCTTGTAACCACTTACCCGTAGTAAACCCACCAGCTACCGCAATAAAAGCAGCTAAGCTTGTACCAAATACTAACGCTAATCGTCTATAACGCTTAAGTGCTTGCTGTTGCTTTAACTGCTCTGATTGTAAGTCGTATTGCTCAGCACTCATATCTGATTGCTGCGACTGCTTTAGCGCATCTAATAAATAAGACATAACTTACCTAACTATAAAATAAATGAAAGCCCAATGCCTACGGCAAATAAAGCAGCGAATGCAAGGCTATATGGTACAAATGACGTTGCTTTGTTGGCCTCATTAACTGGCGCTACAAAATCCATGGGTAATGACTCATGTGCTGATTTTTTTATTATATCGCTATCAACTATCAACTGCTGCTTTGCAAAAGTGCCTACCAAAGCTCGCTCACATACCAAGTTCATTAATCGTGGCACACCACCGGTTAATTGATGAACAGCTTGCATGGCATCCATCGAAAAAATTCCTTTATCACATCCTGCAACATGTAACCGATGCTTTATGTAAGCAACTGTTTGGCCTTGCGTAAGTGGTAATAAATGGTAACGAGCTGTTATTCTCTGGGCGAGTTGCCTTAATTCATTGCGCTTTAAAAGCTCTTGCAGCTCAGGTTGACCAACCAATACTATTTGTAATAATTTTTTATGATCGGTTTCTATATTTGTCAGCAAGCGTAATTGTTCAAGCACATTAGGGGCAAGTAACTGCGCTTCATCAATTATAAGTATGGTGTGCCCACCCGATTTATTATTGGTCTCTAAGTGCTTTTTTATAATATCGGTAAGACTTTTAAGCGTCGCATTATTAGCATCGTAACTAATGTTGAGCTCATCACAAATACTAGCCAATAACTCTAGCTCTGAAAGTGCTGGGTTATGGATCATCGCTACTTGCGTGTTTTCAGGTAACTGCTCTAACATACTGCGGGTAATTGTAGTTTTACCAGTACCCACTTCGCCTGTTAATAATACAAAACCACCGTCTTCACCTAATCCATAGGTAAGGTGTGCTAAGGCTTCTTTATGTCGTTCACTTAAAAATAAGTAATGAGGGTTGGGCGAAATTGAAAAAGGTTTTTCATTCAGGCCAAAATAGCTTAAATACACCGTGATGTTCCTTCGTAATTAAATCACGGCCTATAATGGCAAAAAAACGCACTAAGTGACAACGTTGTAAGCGCTTTATTATTGAAATAACGTAAATTTATGTAAAACAAAAAAATGCAGCGGTTTTAAGGCTGCACTTTCATCTGTCTAATCTTAGTATGTAATTTACTCTTCGTAGCGAACTAACCGTAAATACACATTACTAGTTTTGGCATGTAAGCTATTCAACCCACTATCAAATTGATAAACCCATGCAGAGCTCATCGTGCTCACACCCGATGTATTTGACCAATAGTTTTGAAGCTTAGTACCAAAAAACACCTCTTCATTAATGCTCGGCTCGGTGCAACTGTGCTCTAAAATACTCGCCAACTCTTTAATGTTAGGCATTTGCCAATCATCGTAATCTGCGGTTGTATCATTTTTAGCACCGCGTAGTGCTTCTTGCCAAGTAAGAGAAGGTGTAGAGCCTTCGCAAAGTTTTGTATCTGTATTATAAATTTGCCCATAACTACAACGTTGCCACATAAGGCCTGTTTCGGTATCAGACACTGTGCCATCTGTATTTATGGTAAATCTATCTGTCGGCGTTGTGGTATCTGCACCGTCGTAGCACGTTTGCGCCGCTGCAATATTAAAGCTCAAGCTTATAGTTGCTAGTGCATAGAGTAATTTAAATCTCATTATTTTCTCCTAACGGCTTCTAACTAAACGAACATACGCAGTATTTTCTTTTGGATAAGCAAGATCGTTACCATCACTCATATCAATAATGTACGCTTGCGATAAACTTGTACCATCGGCTGCAGTTTGTGAAGTCCAATAACGTAAGTGGCTTAATGCACTTTCACTTGGCATATTGGGGAAAAACACCTCATCAATTAATATGCTTTGCCCTTGTTTACCATAATCAATTAAACCTAAAAGCTCTGTATAAGTAGGTAACCGCCAATTTGTACCACCACAAAAATCTAAGTTATTCACTTCGTTTATATAACTTTGTACTCCACAACTCGTATCATCCGGACAAGTTGAATTGGCTGTACTGGTATCGGTAAAAGTAGTATCGCCTAAATCCCAAAAGTAATGATTTTGCCCCTCACGCAAGCTTGTATTTGGCAATACTCCTGAGGATTCACTTTTTACTTCCCATACAAGTCCAGTAACATTATCGCGTATACAGGTAAAGTCACTACTATCATCACCAACTTCATCAGCAAACTGATTAAGTTTAGTGTAATCAAACGCTAAATTACCTTTACCAACCTTATCTAAGCGGTTTGCATAGCTATCGCGTCCAAGTTCAGCATCTTGCGCTGGAAAGTCATCGCTTTCACAGTTAATGCGTTGGGTGTTGTTATAGCACTCACCAACACCACTATCGTTTATAAGCCCAAGCGCTTTTGGTGATACATCAACAAATAAAGAATCTGTATCGGTGCGTCCTTTTGAGTCGGTTACCGTTACTTCAAAGCTCAACGTGGATTCAGTATCTACATCAGAGGCAAAAAATGTCGTTGTACATTGGTCGCTATTACTTAATGTTTCGCTATTACCGGTAAGTTGTTGCCACTTACACTGATAGGTATCGGTGACAGTTTCGCTATTCGTTGCATCAAGCGTTACTTCTTCAAACTCTTCGACATTTTGATCAGCGCCTGCATTTGCACCCACTAGTTCATTTGTTTTATTAAGCGTCATTGAATATTGAGTACTTGCCTCACCGCCCTCATCATCAGTGACTGTTAGCTGCCAAGATAAATTTACGTTACTTTCTAGTAATGGATGAGAAAAGCTAAGAGTTGACTCATTAAAGCTAGCAATATCTAAATCAGGACCTGATAGCAGTTGCCACAAGTAACTATCAATTTGGCCATTATCATCAGGATCGCTCGACTCAAGGGCGCTCAAAGTAACTGTGTCTTTGTATACAGAAGGAAGTGTTTCAGGAGATGTTTGGGTAACAACAGCAAGAGGAAGTTGATTATTAGAGCTCACTGAAATAGAAATGTCGTCACTAACAGCGCTACTACCGGTGCTTTGATAGCTTACTCTTAAGATTATTTCACTATCAGTTTTTACGTCAGGGGCTGTCAATGTTTGTTCAGCACCATCAAGCGGAAAACCTTCTAAGCTTGGGCCGCTAACTTGTTGCCATGAAAACGTACCATCAGCGGGGGAACCTTGTGCTGTGATGGTAAATTCAGTTTTTTCGATAATTTGTAAATCGGTTCCAGCATTAACAGATGTTTCTACAACTGTATTATCGCTATCACCGCCACCGCCTCCACACGCACTCAGCAAACCGCAAGAAATGAGGGGGATTAAAGCAAACGCTTTCATACGCAGCACCTTATTATGTCAAATAATTACTATAGTGTAATTACTAGCAATAAAGATGCCATTAAAGTACTACATATATGTATCTTGATGAATGCGTACAAACAACTTCGTACCGATTTTACTGTAATCTACTTTGTATTCACGCCCATCTAAAGCTTGAATAAATAGTAATTGTTTTTCTTCGCCAAATACATCTGGGCTTCCAACATAGACTATTTCTAAATAGCGATCTTTTGCATCACGGCGGTTTTTAGGTAACTCTTCTTTAAATGGCTCTAAGCCATGTTGAGTCACTTTAATTTTAGGATGAATTTCAGAGTTTACAATCACTAAATCATGCTTTTTATCTTTATGTATTATGGTGTTTCGACCACTTTTTAAAAAGGCTCTCTCTTGACTCATTTTTCTTTCCTACAGTCGCAGCTTAATTATTAATTTGCGACGCTATAAACTGACTAGGCTCGCGCTTCCACTTATTTAAGTTAGCACTAAATGCCCAAATATCTCTATCTAACACACTGGCTGGTAATAATAAATCGTAACCGGTTAACAGTTGAAGGTGCTTAGTCCTGTTAGCAAACATAGCTATAAGACCAGTATAGCTTATCCCTTTATGGGATGTGTAATGTGTATCTTCTATTAGCCATTCTGATGGGCAATTGCCATTTTTGCAATGTTTTTGAACAACTTGCATAAATAAATTACGCTGCTCTATTAATAATTTCCCTGCAATTCGAGGCGCTATGCTTGTTAAAAAGTCATCTATGTCGTTTACCTTTATACCAACCGCATTTAATTCTAAGTAATCAAAGCCATTTTCTACTTTGGGTATACCACTGTGATGAAAGTTACTATGAGGCATATACCAAGCTCCGTATTTATGGCAATAAACGAGCTCAGACTCATTTAATATAAGGCTATGATATGGCTCTTGAGTTTTTAAATATCCAATAAAAATAGCGGCAATACACAAGCTCACTAAAAATATTTCAAGTATGCTAATCTCACCCGGCCTCAGTAAATTAAACAACATAATAAAAACTAAACCAATTGCACCTGCAACAAGCACTTCAATTGCGTTTCGCGCACCTTGTGCCCGAAACTTAATGGCATTGTTAGATTTATCCATATTGGTAAAACACCATATAAAAAACAAGCATAATAACAGCCCAAATTATGACCTTTCTTGTTGTTATACATAAGTTACAGGTGGTTTTAAATTTCATACATTACCGCTTTTTCCTCAACAAAATAGGAACAATGAATAAATCTTATTTACTTTTACGCTTAACGCACAAATTTATGAGACACATAACCGTCTTTTCCCGGTCTTATTTCGTACAATACTTACAATTCATTTTCAGGTATGAAATCAATGTACTCAAGACAATCAGGTAAAGCACTTTTTCCATTTATTATTACGTTACTTTTAATATTTAGCGTTTATTTATATCTACCCGCTAGCCACGGCGAACAGGCCGATTTATCACAAATGTCTACTCAAGTAACAGCTCATACTGTTACTTCTCAGGAAAACGCAGTGATGATAGAAGCGATCGGTAGCGCGCGTGCAAACCAAGCAATCTATATAAAAAGTGCGCAAAACGATTATGTCACAGATATATATTTTAAAGACGGCGACTTAGTCAGTAAAGGACAAAAGTTAGTACAGTTACAGAGCCAACAAGAACAGCTTGCCGTTAAAGAGCTTGGCATTAACTTACGTGAAGAACAACGTCAGTTAGATCGCCTAACCGAACTTTCACGCTCGCAATCAACGGCAAAGTCGTTACTTGAAGAGCAGTTATCTCGTGTTGATGCAACAGAGGCCCAACTAGAAAGCGCTAAAACTAAATTAAACGAAATGACTATTAGTGCGCCCTTTTCAGGCCTGTTAGGTAAGCGTGAAATATCAATAGGTGCTTACGTAAGTAATACAACAATAATCACAACACTTGATGATATTAGTATTATTAAAGTTGACTTTAAAGTACCTGAAAAATATTTAGCACAATTAAATATGGGCATGAAAGTGCTTACGCAAAACGATGCCTACCCAGGACAAACATTTAACGGCAAGGTAACGCATATTAGCTCGCGTATTGATTCGGTTACTCGCAGTGTTGAAGTAACAGCAAGCTTTGCCAATAAATCAGGATTACTTCGCCCTGGTATGTTACTAAATACAGCACTTGAGCTAAGCAGCAACCAAGCTTTAATGGTGCCAGAAAAAGCGGTTATACCTTTGCAAGACAAACACTTTGTTTTTCAAATTCAAGATGGGATAGCTAATAAAATTGAAGTGCATGTTGCTAGCAGAAATAATGGCTGGGTTGCTATCGACGAGGGCCTAACTGATGGCGAGCAAATTGTTACTGAGGGGCTAATAAAAATTCGCTCTGGAAGTAAAGTAAGCGTAAAGGGGTAATACGTGAAAATTACAGATACTAGCGTCAAGCGCCCCGTTTTTGCCATTGTAATTAATTTACTGCTTCTTACTTTTGGACTGGTTGCGTTTACTATGCTGCCACTTCGTGAATACCCGGATATTGAAACGCCGATTGTAAATATCAGCACTGAATACACAGGTGCTTCTGCCGAAATTATAGAAACCAAAATAACGCAAATAATAGAAAATCGAATTTCAGGTATTGAAGGTATTAAAAGTATTAACTCATCGAGTCGTAATGGACGTTCAAACATTACCATTGAGTTTGATATTAACCGCGACATAGATGCAGCATCTAACGATGTACGCGAACGTGTAGCACGTGCACTTGATAGTTTGCCCGATCAGGTACGCCCGCCAGAAGTATCTAAATCAAATAGTGATGAAAGCCCAATCGCCTGGTTTGTATTAAACAGCGAAACAATGGACTCGTTACAGCTCTCTGATTACGCGCAGCGTTTTATTGTTGACCGCTTAGCCGTAGTAGATGGTGTGTCTAACGTACGTATTGGTGGTGAGCGCCAATACGCCATGAAAATTTGGCTAAACCGCCAAGCAATGGCTGCACGGGGTATTACCTCAAGCGATATAGAAAATACACTTCGTACAGAAAACGTTGAGTTACCGGCTGGCGAAATAGAATCTATAGATCGTGACTTTACCGTGCGTACTGCCCGTAGTTATAAAGATCAGCGCGATTTTAAAAACCTGGTAATTAAACGTGGTGATGAAGGTTACTTAGTACGTTTAGGTGAAGTTGCCGATGTACGTTTAGAAGCTGCCGATGACGAAAGCTTATTTCGTGGTAACGGGCGTAATATGATTGGCTTAGGTATTGTAAAACAAGCTAAAGCAAACACACTAACCGTAGTAGATAACGCACGCAGCGAACTTGAAAAAATCAAACGCAACCTACCTGAAGGCACTACAATTCAAGACAGCTACGATTCGTCTGTATTTATTAAAGAGTCTATCAATGAAGTTTACAGCACGCTTGCCATCTCTATGGGTTTAGTCGTACTCGTTATATTTTTGTTTTTAGGCAATATACGAGCAACGCTTATCCCTGCGGTCACCGTACCGGTCGCACTTGTTGGTAGCTTTATGTTTTTATTGGCAATGGGCTACTCAATTAACTTACTCACTTTACTTGCCTTAGTACTAGCCATTGGTTTAGTAGTAGATGATGCCATTGTAATGCTTGAAAACATTCACCGCCGTATTGAACTGGGTGAGCCGCCGTTACTAGCTGCATTTAGAGGCGCGCGTGAAGTAGGTTTCGCTATAGTAGCAACCACGCTTGTACTAATATCGGTGTTTGTGCCATTAGTATTTATGGATGGCCGTATAGGTGCATTATTTACTGAGTTTGCTATGGCGGTAAGTGCTGCCGTATTTTTCTCAAGTGTTACAGCACTGACTCTCGCACCAGCCTTGTGCTCTAAAGTACTTAAAGTATCAGACAAACCAAATAAATTTAGCCAATGGATGGACCGCCAGTTTACTAAAATTGAAGTAAGTTACCGTAATTCACTCTCCACCAACATAACCCGTAAATGGGGTTTAATGGTGAGCCTATTATTAGCTGGCTTTGTTAGTTACTCGTTGTTTTTACAAGTTCCTTCTGAGCTAACGCCAAAAGAAGATCGTGGCACGTTCTTTATTATGATGAGCGGCCCTGAGGGCGCAAGTTACGAAAATAACGCCGCTAATATGGCTAAAATTGAAGAGCGCTTAATGCCTTATTCGCAAGCCGGTGAGCTAAGTCGCGTACTTGTTCGAGTGCCTGGCTGGGGTGGCAGCGGCGGTGTTGCGATTGTGGGTATGGCCGATTGGGATAAACGCAAACGCTCAACGTGGGAAGTAATGGATGAAATAAGCGGTAAAATGCAAGAAGTTACCGATGTTCGTGCATTTGCCATTATGCGCCGTGGTATTGGTGGTGGTGGCTCATCTCGCCCAATTGAGTTTGTACTGCAAGGTAATGATTATGCACAACTTGCCGATTGGCGTGACCGTATAATAAAGCGTGCTGAACAAAACCCTGGTTTAGTAAGAATCGATCATGATTATAAAGAAACCTTCCCACAGTTTTTAGTCAGCATAGATAAAAACAAAGCTGCCGATTTAGGCGTTTCGGTATCTGATGTAGGCCGTACACTAGAAACAATGCTTGGCCAGCGCCGTGTTACGACCTTTATTGACCGCGGTGAAGAATACGATGTGATTTTAAAAGGGACAAAAGAAGATTTTACCAACCCTACTGATATTTCAAATATATACCTTAAATCACGAAGCGGTGAACTAGTTCCACTTGATAGCCTTATCAGCTTAAAAGAAGAAGCAACAGCATCGCGCTTAAACCGTTACAACCGTATGCGTGCAATTACATTAAGCGCCAACTTAGCCGACGGTTATACACTTGAGCAAGCGCTTAACTTTTTAAACGAAGTAGCCGCGCAAGAAAACGATATAGATGGCGCAGTAGATTACAAAGGTGAATCGCAGCTTTATTACGAAGGCGCATCAGCGATGACCTACGTATTTATACTTGCACTCACCGTTACCTTCTTGGTACTTGCTGCGCAGTTTGAAAGCTTTATGCACCCATTTGTAATTATGCTTACCGTACCGCTTGGTTTAATGGGTGCTATGTTTGGGCTTTGGGCTACAGGACTGACCTTAAATATTTACAGCCAAATAGGTATTGTTATGCTCATAGGCTTAAGTGCTAAAAATGGTATTTTGATTGTAGAATTTACTAACCAATTACGCGATAAAGGCGTTGAGTTTAGTGAAGCAATACTACAAGCGGCTACCCAGCGCCTTCGCCCAATAATAATGACCTCACTTACAACCGTTATGAGCTCTGTTCCTTTGGTTTTTGCTTCAGGCCCCGGCGCCGAAAGCCGTATGGTAATTGGTGTAGTTGTGTTTACAGGGGTTATTGTATCTACCCTGCTGACTCTTTTTGTTGTACCTGCTGCGTATTATGCTCTATCGAAAAATACACAGTCACCTGAGTTTTTACAACAAAAGCTGAATAAACAAGCTGCTGAAAAGCCTTTCGAAGAGATCTAATCTCTTTATTGCGCCGTAACCTTGTTGTTGCGGCGCATACAATTTATGCTCGCCTTTAAACTCCATATACATTTTAGGAATACTTATGAGCTCAACAACGCAAGTAGCAACATTTGGTGGCGGCTGTTTTTGGTGTATAGATGCAGCATTTAGACGTGTAAATGGCGTATTAGATGTGAGTTCTGGCTATACCGGTGGCGAAACCGACACCCCAACCTATAATTCTGTATGCTCTGGCACAACTGGGCACGCTGAGGTTGTTAAAATTGAATTTGATACCACTGTAGTTAGCTTTGAAACACTTTTAGCAATGTTTTTCACTTTGCATGATGCTACACAATTGAATCGCCAAGGTAACGATATAGGCACACAATATAGAAGCGTTGTTTACTATCACGACGAAGCTCAACTAAAGCAAACCAATGAAATGATAGCTCAACTGCAAAGCCATGTGAGTGAGCCAATTGTGACAGAAGTCAGCCCTGCCACCACGTATTATCCAGCAGAGCATTATCATCAAGATTACTATAACGAAAACCCACAGCAGGGTTACTGTAGTATTTTAATAGCACCTAAATTACATAAATTTGAAACCGTATTTAAAGAGTTCTTAGTTGACTAGCTAATTTGAGCAGTTAAATTGATTAGTTAAACTTAGCTACACATTAAAAAGCCCGACATAAGTCGGGCTTTCTAATATTAATAAATACCGTTAAAACTGGTAGCTTGCGCCTGCAAAAAAGCGACGCTCTGGCGTGTTGTAGTAATACACTTGACCCGTTGTAAAATCAGTATTTGAATCAACAGCGTTATACTCTTTATCAAATAAGTTTTCTACACGAAGCGAAACTTCAATATGCTCATTTACTTGATAATTACCCGCTAAGTTCCAAAGCGTGTATGACCCTAAACGCGTCACAGCACCTTGTCGGTCGCTACGGTATTGCATGTCTAAGCTCGCATCAAACGCACCAAACTGTTTTGCAAGTTCCCAATTAAATGTACGTTTAGCAACATTGCGCAGCTCTGCGCCCGTTTCTTCGTCTTCTGCACTTAAATAAGCAAAGTTAAGGTTGCTATCAAAACCAAAAAACTGCTGAGATAAGCTAAATTCAACCCCTTCATAACGTGCTTCATCAATATTAGCTAATGCAAAGTTTGCATCGTAATCAATTTTATCTTCTATATCGTTTCTAAAAATTGCAACATCAACTTGCGCAATATCAAAGTCCACACTCAAACCTAACTCACGGTTTACTGATTTTTCAGGCTGTAAATCAGGGTTACCATAAAGTGGGAAATATAAATCGTTAAATGTAGGGGCTTTAAAGCCAGTACTTTGGCTTATACGAAATGTTGCATCTTCAGATAAATGATAACCCGCAGCGGCTGTATACGTTGTTTCGTCGCCAAATTGCTCGTCGTCATCTTGGCGAACAGTTAAATTAGCTAATACTTTATCTGCATCGTAGTAAGCACCTACAAACACAGCAAGTACATCTCGGCTGTCTTCAACAAATAGTTGCGAACTATGAGATACATCATCGTTGTACCAATTAACACCACCACTAATGTTAAGCTCATCAGATAATAGGTATTGGCCGTTATAATCAATTTGTGTGCGTTTAGTTATAAAAGTACTTGTTGTTGGTCCAACTGAAAAATCGACATATGTATTGTCTGAATCATCCGTTGCTAGCGCTAAATCAATACTGTGCGTTTGGTTAGTGTAGTTTTTACTCCAACCTGCAGAAAGCTGATAGTTTTTAAAATCATCTCGTTCAATCGTACTGTCGGCTGGGCTAAAGCGGCTGTCGTAATCTGCGAAACCTTCACTGTATTGACCTAATAACTTAAAGTCGCCGTAGTGTGCATCAGTATAATTTACTTTAAAACCAAGATTTTTATTTTCATAGCCATCTTCATCTGGTGCTACGCCTTGCAGTACATCAAAGTTATCTGTTTTTTCAAAGCCTGCATTAAATGCTGTTGTTATATCGCCTGATTTTACAGAGCCTGCCACTTGATAATTTTGGTAAGAATCAGAACCAAACGTAGCACTCACAGATAAGTTATCTGATTCACGCGTTATAATGTTAATTACGCCAGCAAGTGCATCAGAGCCGTAAACAGCCGCGCGAGAACCCTTAATAATTTCAATGCGTTCAATACTATTTAGAGGGACATTATTTAATGCTTTTTGACCAAGTGTTGCTGAGCCCGTACGTACACCATCAATCAAAATTAGCGTATCGCCAGAGCCAGTACCACGAAGTGACACACCTGTATTTTGGCCAAAACCACCGTTTGGATTAACCTGAAAACCAACTCGAGTGCTTAATAAGGTTGGTAAATCGCGTACGTTGCTTGCTTCTATTTCTGCACGCTCAATAACATTTACACTTGCTAAAACGTCATTGATTGATTGCTCAAATTTATTAGCTGTAACGGTTATTTTTTCAATTGATTGCTCTGCGCCAAACACAGAAAATGAAAGCGCAGCAGAAATAGCAACGCCTAAAGTTGTTTTGTTTAACATGATGTCCCCTACCTTTGCCCACCGCAAAGATTTAAGTAAGTAAGATTGCATCAAGGCCGGTCTCCGGACTCAGTAAGCAAATCAAAATATGCAATACTTTACCGTTGCGGGGGCAGTGTTGGGCTTGTAGTCATCATGAAAACGCACCAACTTCCCGATTATCCTGCTAAAAAAATCATTACATGAAGTGGCTAGCAAGCACCTTGAAAATATGTCGCTATTGTGAGTATTTTGTTTACAAATGTCAATGGACGTCTATACAGCTAAAAACATTTAAAATGCAGTTGGGGGCTAGTATAGTTTGAAGAAACTCCATATTTATCAAGTAGCTTCTTAAGTTGTATTTGTGTAGTAGGTAAGCTTAGTATTTCATCCATTTTATTACTAGTGATCTTATTTGATTTAGAGTTAACTAAAAAGTGCGTTTTATAAACGGCATCTGGTACGTTACTTTTATAGAGTAAATCCATATTAAAAGTATTTTGATTTTTAAAATATTGGTAAGCAATATTATTTAAAACGCCTACTTCCGCGCGCTTTAATAGCAGCATTTTAACCACATTGAATTCATCAATGGTTAAACTTACTTGATGTTCCTCACTTAAAAATTCGGCATCGGTATTAAATCCAGCAAATTGATACGAGTACCCCAGAACCCCAACCTTTGTTAATGACGTAATGTCGTCAAAGTAAGCTTGCTCATTTGTATTTTCTTTAAGCGTATAAAGCTCATTTTTGGTAATGGTATAAAATTCGGTTTTTTCAATGTTTTCTTGCGCTGATAGTGGGATCCATTGCAGTGCCATTAAAAATAAAACATCAAAATTATTTTTTTCAACTGACAAAGCAAGCCTTTTTACAGGTAGAGAATTAAGTACGAAATTAAACTCCTGCTGTGCTCCGTTTAAAATCTTAATAAACTCAGGAGCAAAACCCTGTTTTTTTTGCGCATTAATAATAATGGGAAAGTAGCCATCTTCAACCAGTACATCAATATCAACTGTTTTTGATAAGCTTGGTTTGGTAAATGTAAGCAAAACAAATAACAAAAATAATTGATGACGTTTCATTTTAATACCTTCTAGTGTGAAGTACTTAATTGCATGTGATTAAATATAATAGCTTAAATATCAAAAAGGAGATTAATACATACGGGAGTATCTAGGCAGCAAAGAGGGATAATAGTGAGATATTTAAAAAGAGTAAGTAGCTTCAATCTGTCTGTAAGTATAAACAGATTAAAGCATGCTTAATTTAAAACTATTTATTAATTAATCGCGGAAATTTTTAAACTGAAAAGGTTGACCTAGCTCAGCACTGCGCACTACTTGCATAGCCTCTTGAAGATCGTCACGTTTTTTACCCGTTACACGTACTTCTTCGCCTTGGATAGCAGCTTGAACTTTAACTTTAGAGTCTTTAATGGCTTTAACTACTTTTTTAGCCATGTCCTTTTCGATACCTTGCTTTAAGCCAACGTTACGAAATACATTTTTACCTGCACGGGTAATATCTTGAAGCTCTAAGCTTGATACATCCATACCACGCTTAGATATTTTGTTAGCTAAAATATCAAATAATTGCATAACCTGAGAGTCTGCTTCAGCTTTAAGCTTAATTGTTTTGTCATTTAGCTCAATAGATGCATCAACGCCTCTAAAGTCAAAGCGAGTCTCTAGCTCACGATTTGCATTATCAACGGCGTTTTTAGCTTCGTTCATTTCTACTTCAGATACAATATCAAATGAAGGCATTGGTTTGCTCCTAACTATTTAATCTTAATTTTATGTGGTAATTATAACGCTAAAATTATAAATCTTTACATTTTTCTGCATCTTGTTCAGGTGCGATATTAAATTAGTTTGATATACTTGCGCCTCTTTTTTAAGCGATTTTAGGATTTGTCGTGACAAGGCGTGTTTATCAAGCAATTTTTTTAATCAGCATAGTAGCTTTTACCTTTTTATTTGCCAAAGAAATAAAAGGTGGCGTTGTAAATTTATTTCCTCATGTTGATAAAGTGGCCCATTTTGGGATTTTTTTTATACTAGCCATAATAATGGATAAAGCGTTTAAGCTTCCTTTATATGCGCAAATACTTTTATTGGCAGGTTATGGCGCCTCTATAGAAATAATGCAAGACGCACTTCCATATAGGCAAGCATCACTCGGTGATTTTTTTGCTGATTTTGCAGGTGCCGCAAGCTACTTTTTACTTAGAGTAATTTTTACACCTCGAAAAAAGAACCCGTATGGCTAATATTTTAATTGTCGGCGATGGTGCTATTGGCTTGTTACTTGGTCATTTTCTAAGTGCGTCGCATAATGTCAGTGTTTTAACTCGCAAAAGCCCAACAAATACCCGCTTTTATAGTCGAGGTAAGGGGGCATCTAAAAAAATTGACGCACAATTTATTACATTAAATCAGCTAAATAAAGCAGCTGAATTTGATGTTGTTTTATTTACCGTTAAAGCCTTTCAAGTACT
Source organism: Pseudoalteromonas sp. MelDa3 (assembly GCF_002863625.1). Classification (NCBI taxonomy): domain Bacteria; kingdom Pseudomonadati; phylum Pseudomonadota; class Gammaproteobacteria; order Alteromonadales; family Pseudoalteromonadaceae; genus Pseudoalteromonas; species Pseudoalteromonas sp. MelDa3. The sequence continues at coordinate 37,255 of NZ_PJBR01000024.1, forward strand.
TGATGCATTTACGCAAATAAAGCCATTTTTACCAAATCATTGCTCTGTTGTACTTTCGCATAACGGAATGGGTAATGTTGATGAGGTAAATAGCCAACTAAGCACTCACCAAGCACTCTACTTTTTAACTACAAGCATAGCGGGCTTTAAATCAAACCAATACATTGTGCAGCACACTGGTGAGGGACAAAGTGTTATTGGTGCTTGTAATGAATTAGCTTTTCAAAATAGCGCGCCAATAGCTGATATTTTTAAAGTGATACCCAGCCTAAAGTTTACTAATAACATTCAGCAGCTTCGTTTTGAAAAACTACTCGTAAATATTGCCATTAACCCATTAAGCGCTTTAAGTAATGTAAAAAATGGTGAGTTACGCGCACCTAAGTACAACGCTATAATTTTTAATGCACTCACTGAAGCATGCAATATAGCAAAGGTACAAGGGCTTAATATCCCATTGATTAAAGCACTTAATACCGCTTATAAAATAATGGAATTAACGTCTGACAATTACTCTTCAATGCATCAAGACGTAGCGCATTGCAGAGAAACTGAAATATCAGCTATATGTGGCTATATTGGCCAACAAGGTAAAATTTACGGTATTCCTACACCTTACAATGATGAGTTGTTTGTCAAAATTCAGGCAAAAAAAAGCGTGGTATAAACCACGCTTATATAAATTCTTAACTTTAAGACGACAAACCTTATGGGCGGTAAACTTTTACCGTTTCAAAGCCTTGTTCGTGCAGCATAAGTGCCTGTAGTTGGCTCATTACGCCTCTATCACAATATAAATAGTAGTCGGTGTCTTTTGGTAAATCACCAAACTTAGTCGCCAGACGGAAGAACGGTAAATGAACCACTTCAACATCGTCGATTGCAAGCGGTGCAGCTTCTTCTTCTTCTGGTGAGCGAATATCAACTACCACAGAGCCTACAGGCAAATCAGCAACCGATTCAGCTTCTTTAAGTTCTTGTTTGGCTTCTACGTCAATATCACGCACGTCCATTATACGTGCGTTGTTTACAACGGTATCAAGTACATCAAAGTCGAACTTTTCTTCTTCACCAAGAATAACGTCTATTTTGGCTTTAACCGTTGGCTTTTTAGAAATAACACCACAGTATTCAGGCATTGTTTCTGCCATTTCGGCCGTACCAATTTGACGAGCAATATTAATAATTTCTTGCTTATCGTGTTGAATAAGCGGGCGTAAAATAAGCGTTTCAGTAACACGGTCAATCACGTTTAAATTCGCTAATGTTTGACTAGATACTTGGCCAATACTTTCGCCAGTGACAAGTGCTTGAATGTTTAACTTTTGCGCAACCACACTCCCTGCGCGCATCATCATACGTTTAAGTACAACACCCATTTGACTGTTTTCAACGTTTTCTAAAATTTCAGCAACAACAGGTTCAAAATCAACCGTTACAAATTTAACTTTATGTGTAGAGCTGTATTTTTTCCATAAGTAGTAGCTTGCTTGCTTAACGCCAATTTCGTGCGCTGCGCCACCTAGATTAAAGAATAAAAAGTGTGTGCGTGCGCCTTTTCGAATCATTTGATAACTTGCTACGCCAGAGTCAAAACCACCCGACATAAGCGAAAGCACATCTTCTTGAGTTGGCAAAGGAAAACCAGCCATACCAAAATGTGTATGAGAAACAATGTAAGCTTTATCGTCTTTTACTTCTAGGCGTATTGTTACTTCTGGGCGGCTAAGCTTTACGCTTGCGCCTTCAATATGCTGATTTAATCCACCACCAACATAACGCTCTAAATCAGTTGAGGTAAAATCGTGTTGCCCTATGCGCTTAGCACGAACACAAAAGGTTTTACCTACAATAGTATGACCAACTAAAGCGATGGTTTTTTGATAAATATCATCAAGAGTTTCGAATTGTGTTTCGGTTACTTCAATAAATTGAACAATGCCAGGGATGCGTTTAAGGCTATCGATAAAATCAAGGCGAACTTGCGCGTCTTCAAGCTTTGTAACAACTGAAATGTTATCCCAGTTATTTCTTACTTGTACTTTTTCGTCAACACGGCGCAATACAATTTTAATGTTATTTTCTAACACTTTAGTAAAGCGTTTACGGACTGAACGGCTTTTAATGGCTATTTCAGGATGTAGTTTGACGATAAATTTAAGCATAGTTCACTCTTAGACTGCGGGAATTCGCGCTCCCAGGCATTTGGCGCGGGATTATAGCAAAAAATTCAGCGCCTAGGAAACAGCCTATTACTATCGATTAAACTACAGCTAGGGCCTGTTTATCTTTCGAGGTTAAATTTGCAGCAGTGTGTTTGGTATTTAGGCAAGGCAGAGCCTATGTAGTGTGGTTATTCCCCATAAATAGGCGATAACTTAGCATAAATACCAAACAAGCGCTGCCCAAAGGGTTCAGCCTAGGGGCGATTAACTCTTTGTTGCTTGGTTTTTACTTAGCCCACTAGGTTACAAACCTCGCGTCGCGATTTAATCGCCCCTAGATTGAACAAATTTTAATCCTGAAAGGTCAACAGGCCCTAAGGCTTGTTGCGCTAATTCAGTATATTTTTCACGTAGCAGGTTCATTTTATCAATGCTTTTATCGGTACTGTACGCTCTAAATAATGTAAGTACTTTTAAAATGCCATGATATATATCTTGCTCAGCAAGCGTACCACTTGGCCTACGGGCTTTAATATAAGGCGTCCAAAAACTAACCGTTAGCTTTAGTGTATGTGCTAAATCAATGACATCTTGCTCATCAATAGCAATCATTTCACTGTCGCGAAGTCCTAAAATAATTTTACGAACTTGCTCTAACAACTCTAACTGAAAATCAATATAAGCTTGTTTTAAATCAGCATCTCTAGAGAGAATATCCCCGAGATTATCGTAAAAAAAATGATAGCGCCACATCAGCTCAAATAACGAATCTAGGTAAGCCGTTAAATGATTAAATGCATCATCATCTTTATTAATAGGTTTAAAGTGAGTATTTAAATGATCGCGATACAGCGCAAAAATATGACGGATAATGTCTTCTTTATTTTTAAAATGATAATAAAGATTACCCGGGCTCATCCCTAAGTTTGATGCAATATGATTTGTCGTTATTGCACGCTCACCATTTTCGTTAAACAACAAAATACTGGTGTGTATTATTTTATCCTTGGTATTCATATGCTAATACTCAAATTATCTATAGGCTACATTACACTCAAAAGAGGTAAACAGTATAAACAAATATGAATCATTAAAACACTCCCACCATGGACTGACCTGTTTAAAGAAAGTAAGTGTTTATATGCTTTTTTAGCTAGGCTGCTTTGTGGCATAAACACTGTTAAACTAGCGCTAAAATAATAAATAGTGAACATTATGAAAGTTATTGCAATTTACCCTGGCACCTTTGATCCACTAACTAATGGGCACACAGACCTTATTCAACGTGCAGCTAAAATGTTTGATACTGTATTAGTTGCGGTAGCTAATAACCCAAGTAAAAAACCCTGCTTTAACCTTGAAGAACGTGTTGAGCTTGCAAACTCTATTTTAAGCCACATAGATAATGTTAAGGTGATTGGTTTTTCTGGTTTATTGGCTGATCTTGCACGCGAGCACAATGCTAATGTGCTTATTCGCGGTATTAGAGCTGTATCTGATTTTGACTATGAATTTCAATTAGCTAACATGAACCGCCGCCTGAACCCCGACTTAGAAAGTGTATTTTTAACACCCGCTGAGCGAAATTCATTTATTTCATCAACACTCGTTAAAGAAGTAGCTCGCCACAATGGTGATGTAAGCGAGTTTGTAGACCCGGTAATTGTTAAAGCGCTAAAAACTAAATTGGGCTGTGGTGCCAGTTAATAATAAATAAGGCCTGTTAGCACTGAAATCTATTACTAATAGGCCCTTTTATTAAACACTTTATTTAGCTTTCCTTCTAACCAAGCAAGTTTTAAAATATCTTTACCTATAAAGAAAACTAAAACCATGGTCAAATCTGTAAAATTTATACCTACTATGTACACCCACCAGAACCACCAAAATTCATAATGGTGCATAACATCATTATCTATATACATTGCAAAAAATAGTGAGGTGTTTATACCTAAACCAAATAATAAATAAATGTATACGCTGCTAATCTTTATAAAAAAACCAGATAAAATAATAACAAATAGAGTAATAATATCGAATAAGAAAAAATCGAAGTAAGTAATCGCGTCCATATCAATAAACATACTAGAAGAGTAAGAAAGTGCCATGATGAAAGATAGCCAAACAATGCTTTTATCTGCGCTATTTATCGAACTTGCTAAAGAATATAAAAAAGCCATCAAAAAGCCCCATTGTACAAAAATACCTATATAAAAAGAGATATTTGTATTTAAAAGTAGCTCAACCATTTTACTCCAACACTAGATAAAAAATTATTATACCGCTTTACATATTACGGCAACATCAAATAAAGGCACAAAATCACTCTTCTTTTAAGTTGAGCTTTACTGCCTCAGCGATCTAAACTTAACTTTCTAACACATCTTAAAAGCTTGTTTAAGCCTAAAAAATCCTTATTGATGATTAATACCAATGCCATTGTAAAGTCGACAAAATACATTCCAAAAATATAAACAGTCCAAAACCACCAATAGTAAAGAGTACCTGCAATTTCAATATCGTAGTGCATACCTAAAAATAAACATGCATTAATAAAAAGGCCTACAATTAAATAGGAGAAAGCAATTGGTACTAATTTTTTATATATAAATCGCCAAAGTATCAGGGCGCTAATAGTAGCAAGATCAT
>NZ_PJBR01000197.1:0-2043 GCF_002863625.1 Pseudoalteromonas sp. MelDa3
ATTCTATTGTAAATAATGGTACTCGCTGGCATGTACGCGCTTTTGATAGAACCAAGCAACAGTTTAGAGATTTTGTTACTACCCGTATTGAATGCCCAAGAATACTGCAACACTCTATAAATTGTGAAGAATCAGCTGATAAAGACACCCAATGGCACACCATTTACGATATAATTTTAACTCCGCACCCAAAGCTAAAATACCCAAAAGCAATAGAGCTTGATTACGCAATGGAAAACGGGCAATTAAAATTAGAAGTAAGAGCTGCTCTATTAGGATATTTACTAAGACAATGGAATGTAGACTGCACGGAACAAGGCACATTAAACTGTAATACTTACCAGCTGCACTTAAGCAATAAATCACAACTTAATCTTAAAGATATTGAGATAGCACCAGGCTATCAGGAATGAACATGGTTGAAGAAAACACACTTAGCCAAATAGGCTTCAAATTTGGCAAAAATGGCGCACACTCAGCTAGAAGCATGATGATTGAAGAACTTAAATCACTACTTTTTTCTCGCGACAAAAGTGCAACAAAAAAAGATTACGAAGACGACATCATCAATTTTAATATATTGCATAAGCCAACCGAAAAATCACGTGCATTAACCTTTAGGCACCTTGTCGATTTATACGGTATATCAATGGATATTCCTTTATTTAATGTTTTCCGCCAGTGGTGGGAACTATCAGAAGATGCCCAACCTATTTTAGCTTTGCAGCTTGCCGTGGCTCGTGATCCTATTTTGAGAAATTCTGCTAGTGTAATTTTACCACTTCAATTGGGTGAACATTTACCTCGTGAAACAGTAGAACAACATTTGGCAAAAGATGATCCAGAACGCTTTAGTGCCGCCTCACTTAAATCATTTGCACAAAACATTAACGGTACATGGACTCAGGCAAATTACCTGGAAGGTAAAACAAAGAAATACCGTTCGCAGCCTAAAGCGACTTATGTAAATATCGCATATGCATTATTTTTAGCCCATTGCCATGGCTTGTCTGGTCAACGACTTTTTGACAGCTTTTGGTGCAAGATGTTATCGCAAGATAAAGAGCATTTATATGAGCTGGCGCATAGAGCTTCATTAAGAGGTTTAATTAATTTTAAACAGATTAGTGAAGTGATAGAAGTTACCTTTCCCAATATAGAGCTACCAAAAGCGGTTCAACCAAAGGAGCAAAGTTAAATGTCAGACCGATTATCAAAATTACTGCAAAGCTTTGAAAGTCATATCAGCATACCTTGGCCTAATGCAGTCTCGCCTGATGAACGTACAATTTTTGTCGTTTATAACAAAGAAGATGAATTAAAGCTCCGCGCTAGGATTGTTGAATTTGAAGCCTGTGCAACACAGAGTAATCACCCATGGTTACAACTCGATATTACTAACAGCTTTGAAAACTGGATGGCAGAGCAAGACTATAAAGAAACCTATTTCGAAGATCCAGAATACTTAGTGGGATTGTACGAAGACTTTATTGAAGAACTAATTATTAAATTAAAGTCAGAATTTACTGAAAAGCAAAATGAAAATACAGTCGTAGCTTTACTTGGCTGTGGTACTTTATTTGGGTTTGCATCTGTATCTGGCTTAGTAGAGCAAATAGCAAAAGAAGTAAAAGGTCGACTAATCGTCTTCTTCCCTGGTGAATATCAAAATAATAATTTTAAACTTTTAGATGCCCGTGATGGGTGGGGTTATCACGCCACAGCCATCACAGCAATGTCATAAGGATAAGTGAATGTTAAATCGCGAAGTATATTTAAACGACCCTACAATACGTAGTCTTGCAAATGAAGGCGTTGCAACTGTTAAGGATGACCTTTCTAAATTAGAACTCGATATTTTAGAATATGAATTACGAACATTCGTGTGTGATGGTGCTTATGCCGCAGGTTTAAAAAAAATACTAAAATCATACAACACAAGCGTAGAAAAAAATGGAAAGCAGGCTGGCGTATGGATCAGTGGTTTTTTTGGTTCGGGGAAATCACATTTAGCTAAAATGATCCGTGCTTTATGGACTAATC
>NZ_PJBR01000198.1:0-1956 GCF_002863625.1 Pseudoalteromonas sp. MelDa3
TATCGTGGTAGAGCGACCTATTACTAGGCCGACCCCACACAGATCCGGACGAGCGGAACTACCGCATCCGGCTCTTCAGTTAACTATTCACTCGTGTAAAACATGACCCTAATACCAATCGACAAGAATATTTCGCTTGCTGACTTTGATACTCTCAATATTAAAATACTCTAACATCTTCTTGAAATTACTCCAGTTATAACTTCGTCGACCACTTCGCCTGTTTAACCATTTATATAAGGTATGCAAAGCATAATCATATAAACACGCTAAACTTCGGCTATTGTCGGGAAGCCCGAAATAGTTTCTAAACCCTATCAGTTTTCGTTTTAATTGTGGCAGCCAATCTCTCAACTTAAATGAGTGTTTCGCTTTGATCCATTGGTAATATTCACCCAGCGTTGCCTTTTGCTTCTTCGCGCCAGTGCGCCGCCGCAATCTTGGTTTACCCGATGAATCTGTGCCCCAGTAAAACTCAAACCCTAGAAAGACAAAATGACGTTTTCGACCAACGTGAAATCGGCTGAAGCGCATTAACGATGTTTTGTCTTGTGCAACGTCTAAGTTGAACTTCTTTAATCGCTTCGGTAATACCTTATAAAAGCGCTCTGCGTCATTCGCATATTGAAACGCGCAAACAAAATCATCTGCATAACGTATCATCATCGCTCTGCCGCGCATCTTCGGCTTTACTTTCTTTTCAAACCACAGGTCTAGCGCATAATGTAGATAAATATTAGCAAGCACAGGGCTGATAATACCGCCTTGTGGGCTGCCACTCGATGGTTTGGTAAAGACACCATCAGGGGATTTTATCCGTGCTTTTAACCACTGATTTATTAAGTTAAGTATTGCCTTATCATCGATGCGTTGTTTGAGCATGTCCATCAACCATTCATGATCAAGGTTATCGAAGAAGCCTTTAATATCAGCCTCAACTATATAACCATAACCTTGAAACTGCAGATTAAGTGTCAAACTATGCACCGCTTGATGCGCACTTTTATTCGGTCGATAACCATAACTATTGCGCATAGAGTCTTGCTCCCAAATACTTTGCAGGATCTGGCTAACACTTTGTTGCACAAGCTTGTCATCAACCGTTGGCAGACCCAAGGGCCGTTGTTTACCATTCGATTTAGGGATGAAAATGCGTTTAATATCATTAACTCGGTAGCGTTTCTGCTTAAGTTGCTGACCTAAACGGTCAATATTTTCGATTAGCTTTGCCTTGTATATAGGCATAGTAATGCCATCAATACCGGGTTTAGCTAATTTATTGAGTTGACCCCAACTTTGATGCAGGCTATCAGTATTTAACAGTCCATATAAATTCTGAAACCTGTGTTTGGGGTGGGTATGTGCTTTAAATGCGATGGTATTAAGTGTTGTTGTCATAGTGGTTCCAGCCCTACTTTGTCCGGACTATGTGCCGGCTTAATACCGAAAATAACTGTCAGCTCCTTCGCCATGTACAAGGCTTTCCCCTGCGCAGACTACTATGGGCTGATCTGACTTCCAAAGGGTCATCGTTGGCTTTGCTTTTCGTTAAGCTTCTCTACCACTATCCGTGTGGAACGCCTTTGGATCTCTCAAGTTCTCAATACATCTATTTATACATGCCACGGCTTGAAAACTCCGCTGACTCTCTACAGCCTAACCAATGCGGCTGTTTTGCATGGACTTCGGTAGCGTTGCAAACCTCGTCAGTCAGATCTAATATTTATCGGAGCGATACCAGCACTTCAGGGCCACGATAGCCCCTATGGCCTACATAATTCTCTGTGTACGCTTCACCAATATTGTTCGTGTGATGCAGTCCTCACTGCTGAAAAGCATTTGCTAATCCCACACTCCGCCAAAGGCGCAACACTCGATACAGGTGGTTGGTTAAACCTTACCTGACAGGGACTTGCACCCTGCAAGATGCATCAAGCTTCGCTTGACGCACCAACG
>NZ_PJBR01000199.1:0-1949 GCF_002863625.1 Pseudoalteromonas sp. MelDa3
CGTTCTATATTCACACAAAAATCCGTAGTTAGTTTCCTAACTACGGATTTTGCATGATCGTTTGGATCGGTCAACCGGTCATTTTCTTAACTGATCGGCATTAGCCAATTGGCGCTTTTTATTTATTAAGTATTTATATTCATTACTTTTTAAATCATTGATCGCTATTTTTATCGTCAAGGCCATCAATAGTAACGCCTTGTAAAAAGCCCGCACCTTGCTGTTCGTTATTGCGCAGTTTAATCATTAAGCGTAAATCATTTGGCGAATCAGCATGATGAAGTGCATCAGCGTAATTAATTCGCTGCTGTCTATACAACTCAAATAGCGCTTGGTCAAAGGTTTGCATGCCCATTTCTTTCGATTTAGCCATTGCCTCTTTAATACCACCAATATCACCGTTTTTAATCAGTTCAGCAACCATTGGTGAGTTAAGCAATATTTCAATAGCTGCAACACGGCTTTCACCATCAGCAGTCGGTACTAATTGCTGAGCAACAATTGCACGTAAGTTAAGTGCTAAATCGTACTTAAGCTTATCGTGTTTTTCTTTTGGAACTAAATGCATAATACGGTCAATCGCTTGGTTAGCATTATTAGCATGCAGTGTTGCAACACACAGGTGCCCAGTTTCGGCAAAGCTTAGTGCGTATTCCATAGTTTCTTGAGAGCGAATTTCACCAATCAAAATTACATCGGGAGCTTGGCGTAATGAGCTTTTAAGTGCTGACTCAAAGCTTTCGGTATCAAGCCCTACTTCGCGTTGAGTAATAATACTTTTACGATGCTCGTGAACAAATTCAATAGGATCTTCAATAGTCAGTATATGACCACGTTGATGTCGGTTACGGTAACCAATAAGTGCAGCTAGCGAGGTTGATTTACCAGTACCAGTACCACCTACAAATAATACAAGACCACGCTTAGACATAATTACATCGGTAAGAATAGAGGGGAGCCCGAGTTCACTCACATCAGGTATTTGCGTAACAATACGGCGAATAACCATACCTGCTTTATCGCGTTGCCAAAAAGCAGAAATACGAAAACGCCCTTCGTCGGTGGCAATCGCAAAGTTACATTCTTTCGTTGTATGAAACTCTGCTTTTTGCTTTTCGCTCATTGCAGATTCTACTAACTCAAGCGATTGCTCATCAGTAAGCCTATCGTCACTTAGGGCTGTTAGCTCACCGTTTATTTTTGCGCTTACAGGTAGCTGACTCGATACAAATAAGTCAGAACCTTTTTTCTCAATCATGATGAGTAAAAAGTCGTTTAAAGATAAAGCCATAATAGTTTCTTACCCGCCAAATTGTGTTTTGTCTTGTGCTTTTTCTTTCGCTGCCGCATTTGTAACAATGCCGTGATTAACTAAATTAGTTAAACATTGATCCATTGTTTGCATGCCCACAGACGCACCGGTTTGAATAGACGAGTACATTTGTGCAATTTTATCTTCACGAATTAAGTTACGAATAGCAGGTACTGCAATCATAATTTCGTGTGCTGCAACTCGCCCGCCACCAATCTTTTTAAGCAGTGTTTGCGAGATAACAGCACGCAAAGATTCAGATAACATTGAACGTACCATTGATTTTTCTTCACCTGGGAATACATCGATAATACGGTCAATGGTTTTTGGTGCAGATGTTGTATGCAACGTTCCAAACACTAAGTGGCCTGTTTCAGCAGCGGTCATTGCAAGACGAATTGTTTCTAAATCACGTAACTCACCGACCAATATTACATCTGGATCTTCACGCAATGCACTACGTAGCGCGTTTGAAAAGCTATGAGTATCGCGATGTACCTCACGTTGATTAATAAGGCTTAATTTATTATCGTGAACAAACTCGATTGGATCTTCGATTGTTAGAATATGGTGATGTTTATTTTGATTTATATAATCGACCATAGCGGCAAGTGTTGTTGACTTACCAGAGCCCGTT
>NZ_PJBR01000200.1:0-1918 GCF_002863625.1 Pseudoalteromonas sp. MelDa3
TATCCCCAAGCGCAGCAACAAGACTAACAACCATATGAAATGCGGTGATATTTCTTTCTCTTTTCGTAAATGCTACTTGTTTACCAAGTCGGTTCAGTTTTTTTTCACTTAGGATACTTATTAATAAAAATGTTAGCATTCATTTGAAGCTCTTTTCTTGATTCTGTGGTTTGTGTGGTAACAACCATTTGATCATGAATTGAGCTTCAACTCAATTTCTTAAGATCTTACCTATGACATCCATGTAGGCAACAAAGAGTTAATCGTCCCTAGAAAGAACCCGAAGGGCAGTGGATGTTTGGTCTTTATGCTGCGTTATCGCCTATTTATGGGGAACAACCACACTACATAGGCTCTGCCTTGCCTAAATACCAAACAGCCTACTGCAAATTTAACCTCGAAAGATAAACAGGCCCTAATTAATTCTCATCAAGTAACTTTAAAAGCGGTGTTTTGTAACGCTCCCACTTAGCGATTGCGGCGTTATTAATAGGTTGGCGAATAGCATGTTTACTCAACGTGGTTACCGGTGTTTTTTGTTTATAAAACGCTAAGCAGCGCTCTTCAAAATGACAGTTTAAAAAACCAAGTAACTGCGTTAGCTGCTCTTTTGAGTTACTCACTAAATCTTCGTAACTGACATCATAAATAGGCATATCTTTAAAGGAGTGCCAATGCCTCATCAGTTTTTCATACAACTTATGATAAAGCTTAAACTCAGATAGTGAGCAAAAATAAGGCTCGTTTTCAGCAAAGTAATTAGTGAAGATAGAAAACGCGGTAGCATTAAAATCACGACTTAAGTTTATAAATTTAGCATTAGGAAACAGCCTATATATAAGTCCTAGCGATTGATAATTACTAGGCAGTTTATTTATTATAAAAGGTCTGATGGGCGATGCTGTTTTTAAAGTTGTGATATACAGTTCGCGGGCTTTTTTTATTAGGTCAGGCGTTAAATGCGCTAAACATTGCGGGTAAGCAACTCCCGTTTTTTGTTCAATAAAAGCAACTGCGTTATTACTAATACTTGTACTCTCTCCTAGGCTCGAAAACTGACTATGGCTTGCCAACATTTGCTCCAGGAGGGTAGAGCCACTACGAGGCATGCCAATGATAAAAACAGGCGTAATATTACCTGTAAATTTTTTATCGGCAGAGGCAATAAATTCCTCGGTGTTGTATTTTATTATTTCATCGTAAAAAGGGATTAAATCTTTAGTGTTAAATTCACTTAATTTTTTTTGTAATTTATTCGCCAATATAAAGTAATTAAATGCTTGCTCGGTATCTTCAAGTGCATCGTAACTGTTTGCTAATGCGTAGTAACACACCATTTTTAAACGTAAATTGCTCGTTTGAGTTAATAAGTGGTGTAAATTACTTACATAATTATGCTCTTTATTAAAGCGGCCTAACTGTACAAGTTCAAATAAAATATAGGCTGTTACTGGGTAGGTGCCAATACTGAGAGCTTGGGCAAACGTTGTATGGGCTTTATCTAATTCGCCATATGTTAAGTAGTGTTGGGCTAAGTAGTAGTGGGGTTCTGGGTTATGACTCGCTAACTTTTTTGCATATTCGAGAACAGTTAACGCATCGTTTGGCGAATTAACACCGTTAAACGCATCTGCTAGTGCATGTAATGGTTCAAGCATATGAGGCATTCGCTCACATGCTTTTTGGAGTAAGTATACAGCAGAGTCATAGCGTTCTAGTCGTAAGGCAATTCTGCCTAAGCCAAATAAAGCTTCACCATTTTCAGGGTTACTATTTAATAGCGTTTTAAAATGAAACTCAGCTTCTTTGAGTTTATTTTGTTGCAGTAGTTGGTTAGCTTTATTAAGTAGCATAGTTATACCAATTTTATTAAAAAAACAATCATTCTATCGCATTAAATAGCGCACTCACTGCGTTA
>NZ_PJBR01000201.1:0-1864 GCF_002863625.1 Pseudoalteromonas sp. MelDa3
AAAATAAATCAGCATCAGTTGTAGGTTATTATATTTCTGAAGATGATATAAAAAAACAAGTAAAAACACCTGGCGGTGGTGGCGATAATGTTAGTTACGAACCTTATAAAGACACAGAAGCAGCGCTGTATACTGTGCTTTCTAACAAATTTGAAAACGTCTATAAGCTTGAATCATTAACTGATAGTACATTTTTAAAAGATAAGAAAATTGAGTATGTATTCATACCGACAATAACCACGCAATCTAGCTCAGATAGCTTATTCACATGGCCTCCTACAGAATTTACCTTCACGCTAAACTGTAAAACTTTAAATAACAATGGTGATATAGCATGGAATAGTGAAGTTAAAGGTTTTGGCAAAGCTGAATTTGATGAGTTTAAAAATGATTTTTCTTTATCTGCAAAACGTGCAACGGAAGAAGCATTTAACAAACTAGTTGTAGAACTTGATCAATCAAATTTATAAATAAGGACAGAAATAAAATGAAGTATAAAAGTTCACTAGGTTTAATCGCGGCTTTATTTTTAAGTGCATGTACCATTCAAGTTCCACCTTATAGTGCAGATATCAGCAACGTTTCTAAACTAAAAGAAGAGTCTAATACACCCGTCTCAGTTGGAACAATTGAATCAGAAAAAAAATTAAATAAGATATCACTTCGAGGCTCTCCTCTTGTTTCATCTGTAGGCAACAGCTATGGAGAATATATTGAGAGCGCTTTAATACAAGAATTAAAACTGGCTAAACTTTGGTCTGGCGTTGCTAAAAAGCAAGTGACTGGCAAGGTTATTGATCAAGATATTGATGTAACAGGGTTCTCAGAGGGGAAATCATTTATAAAAGTAAATTTTGTTGTTTCAGAAGACGATGCAATTTTATTTGAGAAAGTAATTTCAGCTGAACATAATTTCGACTCTTCATTTATTGGAGCAATTGCAATCCCAAATGGTCAACGAAGCTATGTAGAGCTTGTTCAAAAATTACTTAAGAACTTGTATTCTGACGAAGAGTTTATTACTGCAATTAAGTAAGTACTCTCTGTGCAATTAAAACAAATAAGGAGCTGTATATTACAGCTCCTTATTTATATAAATTTAATTTGTAACTGGATAATCGGTATAGCCTTGCTCTGCACCACCAAACAAAGTGTCGGGGTTATGGCTGTTAAGAGGCTTGCCTTGCTTTAAGCGTGCTGGTAAGTCTGGGTTTGATACAAACGGGCGACCAAAACCAATCATGTCGGCCCAGCCTTCGCTAATTGCTTTGTCTGCGCGCTCTTTGGTGTACTTGCCTGCGTAAATTAATACACCGCTGTAAGCTTTACGAATGGCGTGTTTAAACTCAACACTCATTAAAGGTGCATCATCCCAATCGGCTTCAGCTATATGCATGTAACCTACACCGGCTTTGTTTAATGCCTCAGAAACAGCTAAATAAGTTTCCTCAGGGTTTTCGTCTACTGTGCCATTAAGGGTTGTTAACGGGGCTAGTCTTACGCCTACCTTGCTGCTACCAATTTCGTCGCTAACAGCATTTACCACTTCAATTAAAAAGCGTATACGGTTTTGCACGCTGCCACCATATTCATCGGTGCGAGCATTTGACTCTGAGTCTAAAAACTGGTTAATAAGGTAACCATTTGCAGCATGAAGCTCTATGCCATCAAATCCTGCATTAACTGCATTTTTAGCAGCTTGACGAAATTCGCCTATGACTTGCGTAATATCTTGTTTGCTCATTTCGCGTGGTAACTGAGTATCTACAAAACCCGGTGTGCCGTTTGTATCTACAAATATTTTTACGTCTTTTGCAGCAATGGCCGAGGCTGAAATAGGCTGCACGCCACCGGTGTTGTCACT
>NZ_PJBR01000202.1:0-1825 GCF_002863625.1 Pseudoalteromonas sp. MelDa3
GATTTAATATTGTAGTGGCACATCGATCATACTATTTAGACAAGTAAAATTTTGTGATTTTATCCTTAGGTAAAAGCCTGTATCTAATTGTTAGTATCTATCCTATATTCAAAATTATAAATAATTACTTTCATAATAAGAGAGCTTAAATATCTGAGAGAAGAATTGAAGTTCACCTGTTTAAAGAATATAGTGAAATATAGCTATAGAGGTTCAAGGTTATGAGTGATTTAAAAAAATTTTTTAAAAGTTTAGCTAGCTCTACTCCGGCTTTAAAAAACCAATCATATATTTATAAACGAGAAATCGATAAATTTTTAGAAAGACACTTTTTGTTATCCGTCGTTGAAGTAATGGCTCTTTTAAAAATTGATGATCTTACGGTTCTCAAAGCAATAATAGGTGATAATAAGCTGTTTACGGTGAGTGATATCTATTCACAAGGACAGCTAGGCTTCCCCTCTTTTCAATTTGATTTGACCAATGGATCTGTCAAACCGATAAATATTAAAATACTAAGACTAGTCAGCTCATCGTACGAAAACTGGGATTTAGCTTTTTGGTTCAATAGTTTTAATAATAATTTAGAACGCAGCTATATAGAAGCAATGAATCAACCTGAAATTTACGAGGAACTTATTTCTGCTGTAGAAAGTGATCTAACAACGGACATTTTTTAAATTTACTTTTTTTTATGCGTAATTATCTCTTCAATTTTACAATCGAAATACTCGCACAATGCGTCTAGTGTCCGCGTAGTCGTAGAATAGTTATTATTATTTGCCATTTTTGACATAGCCGCTTTATTGACACCTGCAGCATTAGCAACTTCATCTAACGTTATTTTACGTTCTTCTTTCAATGACTTAGCTGCTATTAATTCCTTTAAGTTATAAACAATCATTTTAATACAACCAATTACTATAAAAGTTTCTTTACAAGATACTTTTCATATGATTTAATCAAATTAGTTTCTTGTGAGGATACTATTATGATTGAGAATGAATTTACCTTGTTATCGGCTAAAGAGCTTTCAGCCTTTATTAAGTTCAGCCCAGATTACATTAACCGTAAGTTGAAAGACAATGTTTTTTTTGAAGGTAAACACTACATTCGCCCTTTCGGCTCAAGAAAAGTACTTTACCTTTTAGAAAGCGTACTAAAAGAAATGTACAACCCCACCCATCGAACTGAACAAAAATTAGTAATTCCTCTAGCAAATGGAGGTGTATGTTATGGCTAGTGTAAGAAGCAGAAACAATAGACTATTTTTTGATTTTTATCATCAGAACATCCGATGTCGAGAACAAACTTTGCTTAAAGATACGAAAGCTAATCGTATCAAACTCAAGAAAGTTCTAGAAAATATTGAAATGCAGATAATGCTTGATCGCTTTGTTTACCGAGATATGTTTCCGAATAGTAACCGCTGTAAGGATTTTAAACTTTTTGATGACCAGATAGAAGCTATAAAAGCCAATGAAACGAATAAAGTTGATGTTATTTTACAGAATGTACCTAACTTCGAGGCATTTGCTAATGAGTGGCTAGAAGAAAGTAAAATTCATTGGAAAACTAGTCATTTTAAAAATGTATCTATGATCTTTGAACGTTATTTAATTCCTGAATTTGGCAAGTTTATTCTTGATGAAATAAGTCGTGCTCATATTATCAAATATCGGGCGAGCATATTGAAGCCAAAGCGCAGTAGTAAAAAGCAACTAAGCAATGACTGGATTAATCATGTTATGACTCCTCTTAGAGGCATACTTAAAGAAGCTTCATTACGCTATGACTTTCAAACTCCTTTTAACAACATAAAGCC
>NZ_PJBR01000203.1:0-1781 GCF_002863625.1 Pseudoalteromonas sp. MelDa3
TGGGGACACATAAGTGTGTCACTAGGACAATTGATAAGTTTAACTCACATCATGAGCTTTAAGGTAATTGCGTTTAATACAAGTAAAGACTCGAGCTTTAATTGTGACGCTATTTTCTCGGTAAAACCGCCTTTAACTAATAAAAGTTAAGTGGCGTCCCCAAGGGGATTCGAACCCCTGTTACCGCCGTGAAAGGGCGGTGTCCTAGGCCTCTAGACGATGGGGACACAGAAAACTGCTACCCTAGGACAAAACACTAATTTTTGGTGGAGCCATGCGGGATCGAACCGCAGACCTCTTCACTGCCAGCGAAGCGCTCTCCCAGCTGAGCTATGGCCCCAACTTAATCAATACCCGTCGTGATAAACACATCGTGTATCGCTTAGTGCGGGGCGCATTCTATGCACCACCCAAAATAAAGTCAACAGTTTTTTACCTAGCTTTATTTAAATGGTTTAATTTTCAACAAACTGGCTATCAAGCGTGCTAAAAAATACAATTTGAATAATATTCTAGCCCTACTGCTTATAATAACATCACTATATCGCAGCGAATACTCAACAACACCCTACTCCCCCTAATTAATGCAACAAAACTACATCAAAGCAAAGGTATACATTTATATGCAAATTGAATTTATCTAAAAACTACCAATTAAGGCCTCGCCAATAGCCTTAATCTTTTAAAAGTTATAATTACTTATAATAACCAAAGTTTAAATGTGGGTTTGAGAGTACCCACAGCCTTCACTCGCTTAATAACCAGCGTAGCTCGTACTGAGAAAAGTCGATTATTGTGTGAAGAACATTTTTTAAAGAACATTGTAGCTTCGTAATTCTATGTACAAAACTTTAGCTATGTGTGATTTATTTAGGGCATGTTGACCTTTGTGGATTGAAATTTGTTCAATCTAGGGGCGATTAAATCGCGGCGCGAGGTTTGTAACCTAGTGGGCTAACTAAAAACCGAGCAACAAAGAGTAATTCCCCCTGGGCAGAACCCTTCGGGCAGCCATGTCTGGTCTTTATTCTGCGTTATCGCCTATTTATCGGGAATACCACACGAATAGGCTCTGCCTTGCCTAAACACCTAACATACTGCTGCAAATTTAACCTCGATAGATCAACACGCCCTAGTCTTAACCCGAAAAGCTGTTAGTGAGGAGTGCGTCTTTCGAATTGGCTAGGTTGGCTTATAAAAAATAAAACAAGTACAAAAATAAAGTTTAGAGTATTGTAAGTATCATTCGTTTGGGGAAGTTTAAATTAAATTCATTTTTAAAGGCCAACTCTATTAGCTAAATAACTCGCCCTAATATTAATCCATCTTGCTCATAATCATAAAAACGACTCCAGTAAAAAAAAACAATAAGTATCGTGAAGCTAAATTTAAGATTAATAAAATACAATTCCCTACTCACTTTTAGGAGCTTATTAGGTGCTTAATTGAACTGCAATATCAAATTTGATGATAAAATAGACTTCAACCATATCCTATTGTTTATAAAACCTTCATTCAGCACATTTTTATCATTCAAGTGTTGACACATTTCCAACTCTATCTATAATAGCGCCCCACAACAACGCAGCAATGCAATGTTGTTTAGATGTGGGTGATTAGCTCAGTTGGGAGAGCATCGCCCTTACAAGGCGAGGGTCACTGGTTCAAGTCCAGTATCACCCACCACTTTTTAATTAAAGTGTTCACATCTAAATTCTATATGGGTCCTAAGCTCAATTAGAAAATAGAGAGCATTACCGCTACTTACAAGTAACGGCGAA
>NZ_PJBR01000204.1:0-1684 GCF_002863625.1 Pseudoalteromonas sp. MelDa3
CCATTACTTTTAGGTTTTATTAGTTATAAGTTGGGCATATAAAAAGGAAATTCACATTAGATGGGTCAATTGAAGAACAAACTGCTTAATGCTTTATCTACTGACGCACAACACCGCATGTTTCCGCTTTTAAAGCGAGTCAATTTATCCCTTGGAGAAGTTATTTATGAAACAAGTGAAAAGCTCGATTACGTTTATTTTCCAATAGATAGTATTGTTTCATTATTGTATGTGATGATTGATGGCTCATCTGCTGAAATATCAGTTATCGGTAATGAAGGGGTTGTAGGTATAGCTGTATTTATGGGGGGAGAAAGCACCCCCAACCGAGCTATTGTGCAAAGTGCTGGTACCGCTTATCGCTTACCCGCTTGTGAGTTACGCAGGCAATTTAATAGCGAGCCTGATATGCGTATGCTCATGTTACGTTACACGCAATCATTGATTACCCAAACAGCGCAAACCGCAGTTTGTAATCGACATCATAGTATAGTGCAACAACTAAGCCGCTGGCTTTTACTATCGATTGACCGTTTACCGAGTAACAATTTAATAATGACTCAAGAGCTAATAGCAAATATGTTAGGCGTAAGACGTGAGGGAGTAACTGAGGCCGCTGGTAAACTACAAAAGCTGGGTATTATCACTTATAAACGTGGTCATATTAGTGTGATAGACCGACCTCAATTAGAGTCTCAGTCTTGCGAGTGCTATGAGGTTGTAAAAAGAGAAACAGACAGGTTGGAGTCTTATATGGAAAAAAAACCTAACGTTAGAAAACTATCCATTATCAGTTAATATATTTTGGAATCAAATAAATGTTTAAGAGCGTCAAAAGAACAGCCTAGCAAGTTGTTCATTGAGCCTGGGCTCTAAAATAAATTTATAAACCGAATATAAATATATTCGGTTTAAAATTTGTGTATGTTCTGCTGTTAGTGGGCTTTTTACATTTAACCTACTTTGGTAGTTATCCGTCTACTTCCTTTTCAGCTTCAAGCCAATCATTTAAGTGATTGTCACCGGTAAAGTCACGATCACTCGCTAATGAGTAAGCTTTAGCTTCAATCATGTCATGTCGGCTGAGACCTTCTTTATTCAAATTAGGTTTAGTTTTTGATACTGAATTACTTGAGATGTTATTACTCATGTGATTATTCCTAAAATATTACTCGATAAAATAAAAAACTTAATACCAAATTAAAACATTGAGTGTAGTTACATCATTCTCAATCTTAAATTGAATGTAAGCTCGATTTATCATAGTAATACCAATGTGCAATAATACTTGATCAATTTGAGGGCATAAACCTGACGCTAACTGTGTTAAAAATTTCTGAAAAAGAACAACTAAATAACGAAATTTTTGCCTTGTTATCGACACGGTTTTCTTACCTCAAAATAGCTCACTTAATTAAGCAAATTGGTATAAAAGCATTACTACGTATAGCTTAAAAGACTATTCTACAATTTGTATGACCGGTTTATCGTAATGGTTTTGTAATTTTGAGTCTGTGCCACAGCGAACATAAATTACCCATTATCTGTATTTATAGTAATTTTGAGAAGGTAACGAGCGTTGAATATATGAGCTTTAATAATCATTGTTTGGCGCGATACCGTACAGAGTCAATATTAATAAACTCATATAATAAAATATAAAGTACTTAAATTATTTTAAGGA
>NZ_PJBR01000205.1:0-1640 GCF_002863625.1 Pseudoalteromonas sp. MelDa3
ATAGATATTAGGATAGAGCTCAAGTTTAGTCTAATTTATAAGTGTATTAACTATGTACCTTTAAACTAAAAGCTCAGATCTATATGATGTAAAACTAATGAACCTAGCTTTGCTAATAAGAAGAGCGTTATGGTATTTATGAACATTTTGTATCCAGTTGTTTATCTTTATAAAAGTTAAACAGTACGACACCTTAAAGTTATCATCCGTAGTAACCAGTTAGCTGATATTTGATAATAGACACTGAAATTATAATTTGCATATAGTGCTTAAAGCCACTCAATTTTAAATGGAAGAATAGTGCCTTGATAAGGGTAGGGGTCTAATTCTGAGGTAGTAGAAGATTGTTTTGGGCACTTGGGCACAAGTTTGGGCACAAATATATAAAAATATAATTTCCATAAGAATTATGGGGAAATGGTTTTGGCTATTTTATAAATTATGAGTACAGAATAATAAAAATTCTGAAATTTAATTTAGAATATTAGAATCTAAATACTACAATTAGAAAATCTATTTAATATATTGAAAAATTTGGAGTAATTGGTACGACCGAGTGGATTCGAACCACCGACCTCTACCATGTCAAGGTAGCGCTCTAACCAGCTGAGCTACGGTCGTACAATTTTTTTAGGATTCTTAAATGTTGGTACGACTGAGTGGATTCGAACCACCGACCCCTACCATGTCAAGGTAGTGCTCTAACCAACTGAGCTACAGTCGTATTACTTTATTTAAGTAGGTGTTAATTGCTTAACAACGGCGGCTAATATATAGCGTGGCGGTTGGTGAATCAAGCAAGTTTGTTGTTTTTGAGTTTATTTGCCGTTTTTTTATTCATATTGGGCTTATTTCACACGTTTTATAAAATACTTGCCACCAAACCACATGTTTTTTAGCTGAGCTTTTTAGTAAGTTCAGTAAGTTACTTGCTGAGTCCGTTTTGACTAAGTTATTAATTTGAGGGCTTGAGATACTTTCGTTAAACCAAAGCTCATTATAAAGCGGTTGTAGTGCCTCTAGATAACCAGTTAACTGCGCTTGATAGGGCTGAATTTCTTTTAGGTAAAACTTTTGAAATACGTTGCTTATGATTTTTGCGTTTTTATTATTTTTACCTTGAGGGCACAGCGTATTAAAGTTTAATGTTTTTACAAACTGCGTGGCGTTGTTATTTAACACTACCTGCTTGCGGACCGATTGAATGAGTGCCTGGTTAAATTGAAATTTATTAAGCTGCTCGAGTGCACTAAAAATAGAATTGCTATTAATTTCACTAAATTCTTTAGCCTTAATTTGTTGCTTAATGAGTACAAGTTGCTTTAGCGCAAGTACGGTATCACTAAAACCAGCAGGTTCAGTAGTAAGCTCGTTTGAAGTGAGTTGCCAAGTACGATTTAGCTCAGGCTCTTTAAATAACATGGTGTTAAAAAAGTGCATTAGGTGTGTTTCTTTGTAGTTTTTGGCTGCGAGTATTTTTGTGTAACTAGGACTATTTTTATCAAGCGTGTTTAAGCAAACCTGTGCACTTTTAATAAAGTTTATTTGATATTTTAATTGCCCAGCAGCGCTGGCGGTTTTTCCTAATTGGTTATTGTGCTCACTTATAAGCACGTTAAGCTTACATTGGCTAATGCCTG
>NZ_PJBR01000025.1:0-41482 GCF_002863625.1 Pseudoalteromonas sp. MelDa3
AACCTAAAACGAATTGATATTTTGCTGGGTTACCCAAGCGAGCATTACTATTTAGCTAAATCAATGCACTTTGAAGAGAACTTAACGCAGCGTCCATTAACCGAATCCCCAGCGCTCAGTTATGGCTTTATTGGTTGTACTAAAAACGAGCAAGGCGCAAAAGACATTGCTATTCTTAATGAGCAGCTTAAAGTTATTAAAAAAATGCAGGCTTATAATGATTTACTCATGCGCTGGTTGCCCGAGCATTTAAGGCCTCTATTAAAATCACGTATTAATAGCGCAAAATAAGCAAATTCGAAGTCGCTTAATTTGAGTTTCTGTTAAGCAAAAAAAACGCCACAGTAAGTGGCGTTTATATATTTAATAATGGTATTACTGACGAACGCCTTCTATTGATAAAATAATATCAACATGGGTAGATGCAGGTCCTAAGTTGTAATCAATACCGTAATCGGTAAGTTTAAGGCTGGTTTCGCCCTCAAAACCTACGCGATAGCCGCCCCACGGATCTTTACCTTCGCCCACTTTATCTATTTCAAAAGTAATAGTGTTTGTTACGCCGTGCAGCGTAAACTCACCGGTTACATCAGCCTCTTCGCCGTCTTCATCAAATTTAATACTCGTGCTTTTAAATGTCGCTTTTGGGTATTTATCTACATTTAAAAAATCTTTACCATGTAAATGCTTATCGCGCTCTGCATGGTTAGAGTCAAGACTTGTGGTATCAATGTTTACCATAATTTTTGACGCATCAGGGTTTTTAGCATCGTAACTAAATGTGCCGTCAAAAGTATTAAAACGACCATATAACCAGCTGTAACCTAAGTGTTTAATTTTAAAGTTAACAGATGCATGCCCGCCTTTTGTATCAATTACATAATCAGCTGCATTGGCGGCTGTTGCCGATAACATCATTGCAGCCGAAACGGCTGTGCTTACTAATAATTTTTTCATTTTAATCATCCTTTAATGGTTTGATCATTCTAATTAAGGTTTTATCTTTATCGATAAAGTGATGCTTTAACGCCCCTAGTGCATGCAATACTGCAAACCCGATTAATGTGCACGCGCCGTAATAATGTACTTTTCCTGCAATATCGGCTTGGTCATCAAAGGCAAAATCAAGCGCTGATACATTAAATAAAGTAAATACTTCTATTGGACGCCCGTCTGCGGTTGATATTAAATACCCTGCAACAACAATAACAGCCAAAATAATATACATAGCAATATGCGCCGTATGCGCTAATTGGTTCATGCCTTTACTCTCACCTAATGGTTTAGGTTGTGTAGATAAAGCACGCCATAAAATTCTAAATAAAAATACGGCCACAAGCGTAATACCAATACTCTTATGTAAATCGAGTGAACCTTTATACCAGCTATCGTAATAAGTAAGCTCAACCATATATAAACCTAAACCAAACAGGCCAAAAATAGTCAGCGCCATGAGCCAATGTAAAATAATAGCGACAAGTCCGTAAGATGAAGGTGTATTTTTAAACATGTGTAACTTCCTATAATGCTATGACGTTACAATATAGTGCACAGCCATAAATGAAAATAACATTTACAAACACTTTACGTGCGTATACGCACAGAACTTTGATAATTAAAGTTAGTTTTAGAAGTTGAGGATTAAACAGATAGTTTTATAGGGTGGATTGTTCGCTTAAGCTGACATAAATTAAGCTCTCAGGGCTCACTTGCAAACAGGTAACAAGCCCTTCTTTAATGAGCTCAAGCATAGCTATAAAACTAACCACTACACCACTTCGCCCTTCATTTGGGGTAAAAAGCGCATTAAATACCAATGCCGAGTTTGCTTGCGATAGTTGCTGTAATATTTGGCTCATTCTCTCTCGGGTTGAGAGTACTTCAGCAGTAATTTGATGATGCTCAAACGTTTTTGCTCGCGCCATTACATCACTCAGCGCCAGCATTAAGTCTTTAAGTTCAATATCGGGGAGATTTTGACTTGTATCTTCACTTATTGGCATAGCGGCATGCGCTATAAAAATATCACGACCAACACGAGGAATATCGTCGAGATTTTCGGCGGCTTGTTTAAACAGCTCATACTCTTGCAGGCGTTTAATAAGCTCTGCGCGAGGATCTTCTTCCTCTTCAAGCTCTTCGTGTACAGGGAGTAATAAGCGCGACTTAATTTGCGCAAGTAACGCAGCCATTACTAAATATTCGCCAGCAAGTTCGAGTTGAAACTCGGTCATCATTTCTACATAACTTACGTACTGCTCTGTAATACTAAAAATAGAAAGTTCGAGTACATCAAGCTTATGCTTTTTAATTAAATAGAGCAGTAAATCGAGCGGGCCTTCAAAGGTTTCTAATATTATTTCGAGCGCGTCAGGTGGAATGTATAAATCTTCTGGTTTGTCTACAACCGCTTTACCATGCAAAAAAGCCAGTGGCAGCTTTTGCTGCACTGGCTTTTCACTATTTTTTGTATTCGCAGTGCTTTCGCTCACTCGCTATTACTCAAACGGGCTTGTATCACCACAGCCAACACGCAAAATCTTGACTTCATCTTCCGACAAATCGATTACCGTGGTTGCTTGCTCGGCTAAGTGGCCACCGTGAATAATTAAATCAACGTGTTTATCTAATCGCTCTAATATTTCATCAGGATCTGATTCTGTAAACTGCTCACCTGGTAAAATTAAAGAGCACGACATTAACGGCTCACCAAGTTCGGCGAGCAACGCACAAGCTATTGGGTGCTCAATTACACGCATGCCAATGGTTTTTTTCTTGTCGTTTAATAAACGTTTAGGGACTTCTTTTGTGCCTTTAAAAATAAAGGTATATGGCCCTGGCGTATTATTTTTTATTAACCTAAATAGCTGATTATCTACACGTGCGTAAGTAGATAGCTCCGATAAATCACGGCAAACTAGCGTAAAATTATCGTTTTTTTCAATACCACGAATACGCTCTATGCGCTCTTTGGCTTGCTTATTACCAATGTTACAACCGATGGCGTAGCCCGAATCTGTTGGGTAAACAACAACGCCGCCTTGTTTAATAATATCAACGGCTTGACTAATTAGTCTCGGTTGCGGGTTATCAGGATGAATATGAAATAATTGACTCATGTTAATGCCCCTTCTTCTCCTTCCCAAGCTTGCCAAACACCTTGGCAGTCTTTTGGTAGGTATAAATTTTTGCCAAGCTCTAAATAGCTTGTCGGAAAATGAAAATCAGACCCTTGCGAGCAAAGTAGTTCGTACTCACGGCTGAGTTCACCTAAAAATTGACGTTCGCTTGGCGCCTGTTGAGGTTGTGCAACTTCCATTGCGTCCCCTCCTACACTTTTAAATTCTACTAATAATTTGCGTAGCCACTTGTTTGACATTTGATAGCTACTTGGATGCGCTAGTACAGCAACACCACCAGCGGCATGTATGGCCTCAATAGCGGTTTGCATGGTGCACCAGCAACTTGGTACGTAGCCTGTTTTGCCACGCCCTAAGTACTTTTTAAAAACACCCGGGAAATTTTTAGCAACACCGCGCTCAATAAGGGCGCGCGCAAAATGTGCACGCGTTATTTGCGCGTCTTTTGCCAGCTCTTTAGCTTGCTCGTAAATGCCATCAAAGCCATTTTTTGCAAGGCGAACACCAATCTCTAGTGCACGCTCTTCTCGCTTTTGCTGCTGAGCTGATAATAAAGAGGTAAGGTCAATATTATTAATATCAATATTTAAACCTACAATATGAATTTCGAAGCTTTCCCATTTAGTAGACACTTCGGTACCCGTTATCAATGAAAGCGGTAAGTTTTCGGTTTTAATAAATTGCTGCGCAGGCTTAATAGCCGCCACAGTGTCATGATCGGTAATAGCAAACACATCAATATTTTTATCAACAGCGCGATGCAATAATTCTTCAACCGTTAAACGCCCGTCTGAATGTGTGGTATGGCTATGTAAATCATATTTTATCAAAAGAAAACTGCTTAAAATTAAGGGTTACTGGTGTTTATGTAAGTATAACAACTTTTTTGACTAAATTGTTTTAAATAAACACTTGACACAAAAGCATAAGATACGTTTTACTGTAGCCACTTTCAGACACATTAAGAATTAACAATAATGATCAATTCAAACTTAAACACTATTTGGTGGTGGCACTCGTAATTATCGGGTGATGAATTGTCGTGTCTAACAAAAATTCAAAACCCGCAACTATGCGGGTTTTTTTATAACTAAATTTTACGAAACGTATACGTTAAAAATATTTAACAAATTTTGAGGCAGAAAAACATGAATAACGGTCTTACTCTTACACATCGTTGGTGGTGGCGCCTGATATAGCGGGACGGTAATGATCTGTTTGTAATTTAGATATCGTTATTCAAACCCCGCATTGCTAAAGCATTGCGGGGTTTAATTTTTTGAGGGAATGAGGTTTGATTTTTAGTCATATAACTACCACACCAGGCGAAGTAACAAGCATTACGCAAGTACGCGACTATATTAGTAGTCCTCTTGCATTATACGCGGCACTTGATAAGCCTAACTCACTACTGCTTGAATCGGCTGAGATTGATTCTAAAGACAGTGTAAAAAGTTTAATTTTAGTCGACTGTGCACTGCGCATTGTATGCCAAGGTAAAACAGTTACTATTACTGCTCAATCTAATAATGGGCAACAGCTTCTAAGCTACTTGCAGGCAAATGTTAAAAGCTGTGACGCTACTTTAGACGGCGCAACACTTACCCTGTGTTATTTAGACACTAGCGGCGATACTGACGAAGCGAGTAAACTAATTGCAGATAATGCATTTAGCGCTCTGCGCACTTGTATTAACAGTATAAAAAGCACAACTAACAATCCATTTTCGTTATTTTTAGGCGGTGTATTTGCCTACGATATGGTAGCAAACTTTGAGCAGTTAAGTGATGTACCTGATGGCGAAAATACCTGCCCAGATTACGTATTTTATTTAGCCGAAACCTTAGTTGTTATTGATCATCAAAAACAAACAACCGAACTCATTGGTAATGTATTTAACGGCCCAGACGTACACGCTAACTGCTTTGAAGTAGGTAAAGAGCTAGAGCGATTAAATACACTGTGCGATAACGCTTCAGAATTTAGTGCAGATATGCAAAGTGGCGAATGTGAGGTAAGCGTTGATATAGACGATGACACTTACTGCGAGCAAGTAGTTAAGCTTAAAAAGAATATTGTAGACGGTGATATTTTTCAGGTAGTGCCATCGCGTACATTTTCACTACCTTGTCCTGACGCTTTGCATGCTTATAGCCAGCTTAAAAAGCAAAATCCAAGTCCGTATATGTTTTATATGCGCGATGAAGACTTTGCTTTATTTGGCGCATCGCCTGAATCAGCACTTAAATACACAGTGCAATCTCAGCAAGTTGAAGTATACCCAATTGCTGGCACTCGCCCACGTGGCAAATTTGCTAATGGGCAAATAAATCCAGACCTAGACAGCCGCATTGAGCTTGAACTTAGAAACGATCAAAAAGAGCGCGCCGAGCATTTAATGCTTGTCGATTTAGCCCGTAACGACGTAGCCCGCATTAGTGTTGCAGGTACTCGTTTTGCCAAAGAGCTATTAAAAGTAGACCGCTATTCACAAGTAATGCATTTAGTGTCACGCGTTGTTGGCACACTAAAACCCGAGCTTGATGCACTGCATGCTTACCAAGCGTGTATGAACATGGGCACGCTTGTTGGTGCACCAAAGGTTCGTGCTGCTGAGCTTGTTCGTCAAACAGAAGGTAAGCGCCGTGGCAGCTATGGCGGCGCAGTAGGTTACTTAACCGGTGATGGCGCAATGGATAGCTGTATTGTTATTCGCTCAGCTTTTGTTAAAAATAACAAAGCGTATGTGCAAGCAGGTGCCGGTGTGGTGTTTGACTCAGATCCTATTTCAGAAGCAAACGAAACTCGCGCTAAAGCACAAGCGGTTATCACCGCCATAAAATCTACGTATAAGGCGGTATAGAATGAGTAAAGCGAATCCTATCAAAATCTATTTTTTAGATAACTTTGACTCATTTACATATAACCTTGTTGATGAGCTTACGATGCTTGGCTGCGAACTGGTTGTTTACAGAAACAACATTAGCGCTGAGGTTATTTTTAACAAAATGCGCCAAGAGCAAGGCCAAGTGCTATTAGTACTTTCGCCTGGTCCTGGCACACCAAGCGATGCGGGCTGTTTAATGGAGCTTATTGAGCTCTCTAAAGGCCACTTCCCAATGCTAGGCATTTGTTTAGGCCAACAAGCATTAACACAAAGTTACGGTGGAGTAATCGGTCACGCGGGTGAAACCGTACATGGTAAGTCTTCAATTATTAATTTAGGCGAGCACCCTGTATTTGATGGAATGGGCAATACAATGCCTGTGGCACGTTACCATTCATTAATGGCAACAAAAGTGCCTGATAATATTGAGGTTATTGCCCAGTACGAAGATATCCCTATGGCTATTTATCATCATGATGACAACGCATTGGGTTACCAGTTTCATCCAGAATCAATACTAACGCCAAACGGCGCGATGCTACTTCAGCAAAGTGTCGCTTACTTAACACGCGCTAAATAAAAGAGGACATTATGAGTACACAACCAGAACAACCCATAAATGTTCAACACGCGATTGAGCAACTAATTACGGGGCAATCATTAAGCTACGCAGACGCCAAAGCGCTTTTTGATGAAATAATGCAAGGTAATATGAGTGAAATTGAGCTAACCGCCCTACTTATAAGCCTTAAAATTAAAGGCGAAGTAAGCGACGAAATTGCAGGCGCTGCAGCCTCAATGCGCGAAAACGCCGTTGCTTTTACTACCAGCAGTACGCAACTTGCCGATAGCTGTGGCACTGGTGGCGATGGTTCAAACACAATTAATATAAGTACAACGGCTGCAATTGTTGCCGCTGCTGCCGGTATTAACATGGTAAAACATGGTAATCGCAGTGTATCGAGTAATTCAGGCTCTGCCGATTTACTCAAAGCCCTGGGCATTAATATAGATATGAGCCCAGAGCAAGCAGCAAAATGTCTTGAGCAAACCAATTTTACCTTTTTGTTTGCACCGCACTATCACAGTGGCGTACGCCATGCGATGGGCGTACGAACATCGCTTAAAACACGCACTATTTTTAATATTTTAGGTCCGCTTGCTAACCCTGCAGCACCTGAAGTGCAATTACTCGGCGTCTATAACGAAGCGTTGTGTATGCCAATGGCACAAACACTTAAAACCCTTGGCACAAAGCGCGCTATGATTGTTCACGGCTCGGGCACTGACGAAATAGCCCTACACGGCCCAACAACGGTAGTTGAGCTAAATAATGGCGAGCTTACACAGTACACACTAAACCCAAGCGACTTTGACCTTGCAAACTATTCACTTGAACAACTCGCTGGTGAAGGCCCACAATACAACGCAAATGCTAGCCTTGCCATCTTACAAGGCAAAGGCACAGATGCACATAATGCTGCCATTGTGGTTAACGTAGCTGCCCTTTTATACCTAACAGGTAAAGCAGAAACGTTAAAAGAAGGGGCAAAGCAAGTACAAACATTATTAAGTTCAGGGCAAGCCATGAACACACTAAGTGCAATTATTGAGGTAAGTAATGGCTAATGTATTAGACAAAATTGTTGCTGATAAAAAATTAGAACTAATTGAGAGAAAAGCTGCGCGCCCGCTTGAAAGCTTTAGGCATCTTGCAGTGCCTACAAGCCGTAGCTTTTATAAAGAACTTGCAGCACCTGGCACACAGTTTATTTTAGAGTGTAAAAAAGCATCGCCTTCAAAAGGGTTAATTAGAGAGCCTTTTGATTTAACTGAAATTACTTCAGTTTATAAAAAATATGCTACATGCATGAGTGTGTTAACTGATGCTAAATATTTTCAAGGCAGCTTTGACTACCTCGAATTTGTGCGCAGCCAAGTAGAACAACCTCTTATCTGTAAAGACTTTTTTATAGACGAGTACCAAGTGTATATGGCACGTATTTATGGTGGTGACGCTATATTACTGATGCTTTCGGTACTCGATGACGAAAGCTATAAAGCACTGCATGCTGTTGCCGATTCACTTAATATGTCGGTTTTAACCGAAGTAAGTAATGAAGAAGAAGTACACCGCGCACTTGCGCTTGATGCACAAATTATTGGTATTAATAACCGCGATTTACGCGATTTAAGCACCGATTTAGCCACTACTGAAAAACTACGAAAGCTTATTCCGGCTGATAAAGTGGTTATTTCGGAATCGGGTATTTACACCCATCAAGACGTAAAACGTTTAGCTCCATTATGCGATGGCTTTTTAATTGGCAGCTCACTTATGGGCGAGCGTGATTTAGAGCAAGCATGTCGCCGTGTTATTTTAGGCGACAATAAAGTATGTGGTTTAACACGTAGCCAAGATGCACAAGCGGCATATCAAAACGGTGCTGTTTATGGTGGTTTAATTTTTCATCCTAAATCGCCTCGCTATGTCGATTTAGATTGTGCAAGAGAGCTGAGCCAAAGCGCACCACTTAACTTTGTTGGTGTATTTGTAGATGCTCCCATTGAGCAAGTTGCTCAATACGCAAGTGTGCTAAAATTAGCGGCAGTTCAATTACATGGCCAAGAAAGTGACGATTACATTGCTGCGCTGCGTACACAACTTCCAACTAATTGCGAAATTTGGAAAGCCCAAGCAATAAAAGATGCATTGCCAACGCCTGTAAATGGGGTTGATCGACACCTTTACGATACGCACAGTGATACACAAGCTGGCGGTACTGGTAAAGCATTTGATTGGTCGGTGCTTAGCGGCGCAACTACACCATTTATGCTCGCTGGAGGCTTAAATCCAGACAATATTAAAGATGCGCTTTTTAAAGGTGCCTTAGGCCTTGACTTAAACTCAGGCGTTGAAGAATCTGCGGGTAAAAAGTGCCCTAACAAGTTACATAATGCTTTCACAAGCATCAGAAATTATTGAGGTTAAAATGCAAAATCCAGCTTATTTTGGCGAGTTTGGCGGTATGTTTGTACCCGAGTTACTTGTCCCTGCGCTTAAGCAGTTAGAAAATGAATTTAACAAAGCACAAAAAGATCCTGAGTTTCAGGCAGAGCTAAGTAAATTATTAAACGAGTATGCGGGTCGTCCTACCCCACTTACTTTAACGCGCAATTTAGTTAAAAATCCAAAAGTAAAACTGTACCTAAAGCGTGAAGACTTACTACACGGCGGCGCACATAAAACAAACCAAGTACTTGGTCAGGCGTTACTTACTAAGCGTATGGGTAAAAAACAAGTTATTGCTGAAACAGGTGCCGGTCAACACGGTGTTGCAACAGCGCTTGCATGTGCCTTACTGGGTTTAAAATGTCGTATTTATATGGGCGCAAAAGACGTTGAACGTCAGCAACCTAACGTATTTAGAATGAAGTTAATGGGCGCAGAAGTTATTCCGGTAACAGCGGGTTCTGGCACATTAAAAGATGCAGTAAATGAAGCGCTGCGTGACTGGTCAGCAAATTACCAAGACGCACATTACCTACTAGGTACAGCTGCGGGTCCTCACCCATTCCCAACAATTGTACGCGAGTATCAAAAAATTATTGGTGAAGAAGCTAAGCAACAAGTACTTAAAGCAGAAGGTCGTTTACCTGACGCTGTTATTGCCTGTGTTGGTGGTGGTTCAAACGCAATTGGTATGTTTACTGACTTTATTGACGAGCCAGGCGTTAAATTAATTGGTGTTGAGCCTGCTGGTAAAGGGCTTGATACAAATGAGCACGGTGCAACAATTTGTAAAGGCACAAAAGGCATATTGCACGGTACTTATACGTACATTATGCAAAATGATGATGGCCAAATTGAAGAGTCTTACTCTGTATCAGCGGGTCTTGATTACCCAGCTGTTGGTCCTCAACATGCATTTTTACACGAAACTGGTCGCGCTCAATACGTGGGTATTACCGATACAGAAGCGCTTGATGCGTTTCAGTCGCTTGCTAAAAATGAAGGGATTATTCCGGCGCTTGAATCAAGCCATGCGTTAGCTTATGCGCTTAAGTACGCAGAGGAGCTAACCGAGGAAAGTGTTATAGTGATTAATTTAAGTGGTCGTGGCGATAAAGATTTAGCACACGTTCACAATGTACTAACTGAAAGAGGTCAGCTATGAGCCAAGTAAAAACGGATCGTTACGGCAAAATGTTTGCAGCGCTTAACGAGCAAAAACAAGGTGCGTTTGTACCATTTGTAACGATTGGCGACCCAGGTAAAGAGCAAAGTATTGCGATTATTAAAAGTCTAATTGACGGCGGCGCTGATGCGCTTGAACTTGGTATTCCGTTTTCAGACCCAATTGCAGATGGTCCAGTAATTCAAAAAGCTAATATTCGCGCCCTCGATGTGCACATTAATACACAAGATTGCTTTGATATTATTAAAGAAATACGTGAGTATAATGCCGATATTCCAATTGGCTTATTATTGTATTCAAACCTTGTGTTTAAACGTGGTATTGAAGCATTTTATAAAGATGCAAAAGCAGTAGGCGTAGACTCAATTTTAGTGGCTGATGTGCCTCTGCATGAATCTAAAATGTTTAGAAAGTCAGCAATGGATAACGGTGTAGACCCAATTTTTATTGCAACACCAAATGCAGATGACGACACACTTCGCCAGTGTGCCTCTTACGGTCGTGGTTATACGTATTTACTATCGCGCGCAGGTGTTACCGGTACCGATACTAAAGCACAAATGCCTGCTGGTAATATTGTTACTAAATTAAAAGAATACCATGCAGCCCCTGCTCTTTTAGGGTTTGGTATTTCAACGCCAGATGATGTAAAAGCGGCTCTTAATGCAGGAGCAGCCGGTGCTATTTCAGGCTCTGCTGTAGTTAAAATTATTGAAGCTAACCTTAATGATTTACCTGTAATGACCGCGCATCTAAAAGCTTTTGTAGCCGATATGAAAGCAGCTACATCGCTATAATCTAACTAGGGCGTGTTTTATACGCATTAAAAAAAGGGCATTTTAAATGCCCTTTTTTGTTTTTTAAAATCAAACGCTGTATCAATAACCAAACGTTTTAAAAAAGAAAATTAGTGAGCTTGGTGTTTACCCTCTAAAATCTCTTCAATAAATTTAGCATTAAATGCTTCTAAATCGGCGGGGCTTCGGCTCGTTACTAAGCCTTTATCTACACATACTTCTTGGTCAACCCAATTGGCACCTGCATTAATTAAGTCGCTTTTAATACTTGGAAAAGAGGTAATAGTACGGTCGCGCAGTTTATTAATTTCAGCTAGTAACCACGGTGCATGGCAAATTGCAGCAACGGGTTTATTTTTTTCTGCGCCAAAAAAGCCATCAATAAAGGCTTTAGCATCTTTATCTTGGCGTAAACTGTCTGGGTTAAATAAACCACCAGGTAGCATAAGCGCGTCGTAATCAGCGGGGTCTGCGTTTGTGACTAGTTTATCTACTGTTACTTTATCGCCCCACTTGTCTTCATCCCAGCCCGTAATTTGGCCTTCTTTAATTGATACTATTTCGATGTTTGCACCGGCATCAAGTAATGCGCTGCGTGGAGATAAAAGCTCACTTTGCTCAAACCCATCAGTGGCTAAAATTGCAATTTTTTTGCCTTGTAAACGCGTGCTTGTTTGTAATGTACTCATTGAGATCTCCTTATATTATACCAACCTGCATAAATCTTTGAGCAATTTAACGAATTAAATCGCACTATAACGTCGTTAAAAACCTTTCATTTAGAACAACTAAATACGAAAAATTTTTGCCTTGTTCTAGCGTGATTTTCTTAACGTTCAATAGACCCCATATATCAGCAGACTGGTATTGTTTAAAAATATGTTCGAAACACACAGTTAAACAGCATAATGCGTGCCGATAACAAGCACTTGAAAATTAAGGATTTAATGTCTGTGGGATTTATAATGCCATGTAAATCATTTAGAGATTATGAATAATCTACATAGGTGCGAATTTATTTCCATCTCATATAATTTAAAGTCACCAAACGCGAGGTGTAAAACCTCACCTACAACATATACCCGTAGGTGCGAATTTACTTCGCGCTCATGTAACTTATCTATCAATACGGGGTTTAAAACCTTAAATAAATTTAAAGCAGATCTTTTAACGCCTTAGCCGGTTTAAAAACCGCTTTATTAGCGCCTTCTATTTCAATTGCTGCACCTGTTTGCGGGTTACGCCCAGTACGCGCTGGGTAGTAACTTAGTGCGAACGTACCAAAGCCATTAATTTGAACCTGATCGCCCTCAGAAAGCGATTTAGTAATTACTTTTTGCAAGCTTGAAAGCGCCGCTTGAGAATCTTTTTTTGTTAATTCACTTTTGTGTGCAATGGCAGCAACGAGTTCTGCTTTATTCATTTTAGGCTCCTAAATACACGCCAAATCAGTGTTGGTTAAGCGTGGGAATATGATGATATAAAAAATACCAAACCAAATTGGCAATAAAGCCACGCAGGCTAAGGGTTACAGGGCAACAAGTCAACCTTGTAGTTGCTAAGCTTTATGTGGTAAAAAGCCTTTGACTCTTTTTTGTATAATTTAGGTAAGCTATGCACGCATTAATTGAATACATCCCACTCATACTGTTTTTTGCAGTTTTTAAGCTAGTCGATATTTACTGGGCTACCGGTTTATTAATGGCCACTACGCTCATTCAAGTTGCTTATAGCTACTTTAAACATGGAGCTGTGCCTACTCGTCAGTGGATATTTTTTGGCATTGCTGCTGTGTTTGGTACGTTAACGCTGGTACTTCATGATGAGCAATACATAAAATGGAAAGCAACACTCATATACGCAGGTTTAAGCTTAACGTTACTTGTTAGCCGTTATGTACTTAAGAAAAATCTCGTTAAAAAAGCGCTTAGCTCAATCCTCGAAAATGCTAATGATACAAAACAAGCCATTGTTGTCCCAGAACCATTATGGGATAAGCTTAACCTAATGTGGGTTGCTATAACTGCTGGCATCGCAGCACTAAACATTTATATTGCATATAATTTTTCGCTCGACTTTTGGGTTAATTTTAAAGTGTTTGGTTTAATGGGTATTACCTTTGTAAGTATTTTTGCCACTATTATTGCCTTGTACAAATACCTCCCTAGTGAAGAAGAACCAGCAAAGTAAGCCCCCTCGTCATAAAAATGTCGTCTTAGCTTGATAGTTTATTAAAAAAACAAGTTGAGACGACCTTGAACGCCAATCAATATCGCTGGTTTGAATTTACCCTCATTTTTGTGTTACTACCCTTATTGGGTTTTGTATTACGCGAGTATTTAGCTAACTGGCTTATTCCTGCGCTTATTATTTTAATGAGCGTGTGTTGTATGTTGCTACTGGGCGATCCCCACTTTAAACGTTTTAGGCTTACAAGCCTTGGGCAATTTTCTGCTGTTAAAAAACGTGTGTTTAGCTTCTTTTTTTTAGGTGCACTGTTCTCAGGTATGTTTTACGGGATTATTCATCAGGGCAACTGGTTTACCCTTCCCCGCAACTCGTTTAATGATTGGCTTTTACTGTTGCTACTCTACCCAATACTGTCGGTTATTCCTCAAGAGTTAATATTCAGAACGTATTTTTTTCATCGTTATAAACGCATCATGCCCCAAAAAGCAGTGCGTATTGTAGTTAGTGCGAGTGTATTTGCGTTAGCGCATATTGTGTATGCAAATTGGTTTGCAGTAGGTTTAGCATTTTTAGGTGGCTTACTGTTTGCCTATACCTATGCACAAAGCCGCTCAACCGTCGTGTGTGTTATTGAGCATAGTTTATGGGGGATATGGATGTTTACACTCGGGATCGGCAGCTACCTTGATTCAGGCACTATGAGTTAGTGCTGTTTTGTTATTAATTATGACAATAATGAAAGCACAAAGCGCATAAGTATTTTGATGCTGTAAATTAATCACAATACTTATGCGATGGCTGTACGATAGTTATTAATGAGGAACTACTGAGGGACTCTTACAACCCCTTCCATTAATACCCGTGCACTTCGGCTCATACTTGCTTTGGTAACTAGCCAGTTGCCTGCATTATTTTTAGCTTCAGCACCTACTTTTAGCGTACCTGACGGGTGACCAAAGTTAACTTCACTCAATACACCGCCACCTGCGGCTATATTAACGAGTGTGCCTTCAATCGCGGCAGCAGTGCCAATAGCAACCGCAGCTGTGCCCATCATGGCATGATGCAGCTTACCCATCGACATAGCGCGCACGAGTAAGTTAATATTTGCAGCCTCAATAAGCTTACCGCTAGACGCTGTATAATCTAAAGGCGCTGCAACAAACGCAACCTTAGGCGTATGTTGGCGAGCTTGCGCTTCACTAATGTTAGTGATTAAACCCATTTTAACAGCGCCATAAGCACGAATGGTTTCAAGCTTTTCAAGCGCTGCAACATCGTTATTTATATCGTCTTGCAGCTCTGTGCCGGTATAACCAATATCAGTGGCGTTAATAAATATGGTAGGAATACCTGCATTTATCATTGTTGCTTTTAAAGTACCAACACCCGGTACTTCTAAATCATCAACTACATTACCAGTTGGAAATAACGCGCCATCGCCATCAGCGGGGTCAATAAATTCAAGTTTTACTTCAGCTGCTGCAAATGTAACGCCATCGAGCTCAAAGTCGCCGGTTTCTTGTACTTCGCCATTTGTCATGGGGACATGCACTAATATGCTTTTTTTAATATTAGCCTGCCACACACGCACGATAGCAACACCGTTATCGGGTACTCTGCTTTTATCGACCAAACCATTACTAATGGCAAAAGCACCCACTGCTGAGGTTAAGTTACCGCAGTTACCGCTCCAATCTACAAAAGGTTTATCTATCGCCACTTGACCAAATAAATAATCTACATCGTGGTCAGTTTGCTCACTTTTACTTAAAATTACAGTTTTACTGGTACTTGATGTAGCACCACCCATGCCATCCGTTTGCTTAGCATACGGATCGGGGCTGCCAATAACACGCAGTAATAAATTATCCCGCGCCTCGCCTGCTACTTGAGCAGGCTTTGGCAAATCAGTTAAATTAAAAAACACACCTTTACTGGTGCCGCCACGCATATAGGTTGCAGGCACTTTAATCTGCGGTTTAAACATAATGCTTGCCCTTATGCAGATTGTGCTGCTTCTAAAAAGTCTTGTGCAAAGCGTTGTAACACACCACCAGCCGCGTAAATAGAAAGCTCTTCTTGGGTATCGATACGGCACTTCATAGGCACAGTGAGTACTTCACCGTCTTTACGAGTAATACTTAAATTAACGGTGGCACCTGGTTTTAAATCGCCTGCTACATCGTACGTTTCGCTGCCATCCAGCTGTAGAGTTTTACGCGTTGTGCCTGCTTTAAACTCAAGCGGTAAAACACCCATACCAATTAGGTTAGTGCGGTGAATACGCTCAAAGCCCTCAGCTGCTATTACTTCAACGCCTGCAAGTCTTACGCCTTTTGCAGCCCAATCGCGCGACGAACCTTGGCCGTAATCGGCACCGGCTACAATAATAAGCGGTTGTTTACGCTCCATGTAGGCTTCGATTGCTTCCCACATACGGGTATTAGTGCCTTGTGGTTCTAAGCGTGCGTAAGAACCTTGTTTAACGTTGCCGTTTTCATCCAGTACCATTTCATTAAGTAGTTTTGGATTGGCAAAGGTTGCGCGCTGCGCTGTTAAATGATCGCCCCGGTGCGTTGCGTACGAGTTGTAGTCTTCCTCTGGGACGTTCATTTTGGTCAGGTATTCGCCAGCAGCGCTGCTTGCCATAATTGCGTTTGATGGCGATAAATGATCCGTTGTAATGTTATCGCCAAGTACAGCAAGCGCACGCATACCGGTCATTGTGCGCTCACCCGCAAGTGCACCTTCCCAATAAGGAGGGCGACGAATGTACGTACTTTCTGGGCGCCAGTAGTAAAGTGGGTCGTTATCTTCACCGTAATCTACGGTTAAATTAAACATTGGCTCGTACACTTTTCTAAATTGCTCTGGCTTAACGCTTTGCTTAATTACTGCATCAATCTCTTCGTCAGACGGCCATAAATCTTTAAGCGTAATATCGTTGCCTTGTTGATCTTGCCCTAGTATCCCTTTTTCAATATCAAAGCGAATAGTACCTGCAATGGCGTACGCAACAACTAAAGGAGGTGACGCTAAAAATGCTTGCTTAGCATAAGGGTGAATTCGTCCATCAAAGTTACGATTGCCCGAAAGCACCGCTGTAGTGTATAAATCGCGATCAATTACTTCTTTTTGAATAACAGGGTCAAGCGCCCCGCTCATACCATTACAGGTAGTACACGCAAAACCAACAATGCCAAAGCCAAGTTGCTCAAGCTCTGTTAGTAGGTTTGCATCTTCAAGGTATGATTGCACTGCTTTTGAGCCTGGTGCTAATGAGGTTTTAACCCAAGGTTTGCGCATTAAACCCTTAGCATTTGCGTTACGGGCAAGGAGTGCAGCGGCAATTACATTGCGTGGATTACTAGTATTAGTACAGCTAGTAATCGCGGCAATAATACATGCGCCGTCTGGCATTAAGCCTTCTTCATTTTCAACAACACCCGAAATACCTTCTTTAGCTAAATCGCTTGTCGATACGCGGCGGTGTGGATTAGATGGACCCGCAATATTGCGCCCCACGCTTGATAAATCAAACTTAAGCACACGCTCATATTTTGCGGTTTTTAAGCTATCGCTCCAAAGGCCTGCTGTTTTTGCGTAGTTTTCTACAAGGGCAATTTGTTCTTCTTCACGGCCTGTTAAACGTAAGTAATCTATTGTTTTATCATCAATATAAAACATGGCTGCAGTTGCGCCAAATTCAGGCGTCATGTTCGAAATGGTTGCTCTGTCGCCAAGAGTAAGCGCGTCGGCACCTTCACCGTAAAACTCTAAATAAGTAGAAACAACACGTTGCTCACGTAAGAATTCAGTAATAGCCAACACAATATCGGTAGCGGTAATACCGGGTTGGCGCTTACCTGTTAGCTCAACACCAACAATATCAGGTAAGCGAATATAAGAAGCACGGCCAAGCATTACGCTTTCAGCTTCAAGCCCACCTACACCCACAGCAATAACGCCCAGCGCATCGACATGTGGCGTGTGGCTGTCGGTACCAACTAAGGTATCGGGAAATGCAATGCCATCTCGATTTTGAATAACCGGCGACATTTTTTCAAGATTAATTTGATGCATAATTCCGTTACCCGGTGGAATAACGTCAATATTTTTAAACGCAGTTTTTGTCCAGTTTATAAAGTGAAAACGGTCGTCATTTCGTCTGTCTTCAATGGCGCGATTTTTTTCAAATGCGTCAGGATCAAAACCGGCATGCTCTACCGCTAACGAATGATCAACAATTAGCTGCGTAGGTACTACCGGATTCACTTTTGCGGGGTCGCCGCCTTTAGCTGCAATTGCATCACGCAAACCTGCTAAATCAACAAGCGCTGTTTGCCCTAAAATATCGTGGCATACTACGCGCGCCGGATACCACGGGAAATCCAAGTCTTGTTTGCGCTCAATTAGCTGATTAAGTGCATCGGTTAACATGGCAGGGTCGCATCGGCGTACTAGGTTTTCGGCAAATACACGTGATGAATAAGGTAGCGTGGCGTATGCACCTGGCTTAATTGCATCTACGGCTTCTTGCGTATCGTAGTAGTCGACATTTGAGCCTGGTAAGGGTTTACGGTATTGGGTGTTATTAATTATGGTCATGGTAAGGGTTCGCTAATTTGGTGACGGTGTTTGCTCACAGCTAGCGTATTTAATGAAAAGTTTGAGAAAAACTGCTCGCTAGTGGCTATGTGCAATAAAAAAGTGAGCACATGCGTGCTCACTCATTTTTAACGTGACTCTATTGGTGTGTAACTACGTGCATCAGGGCCTGTGTAATCGGCACTTGGGCGGATAATACGGTTGTTAGCGCGTTGCTCTTTTACATGCGCAGTCCAACCAGTAACACGGCTCATTACAAATATAGGCGTAAATAATTTAGTCGGAATATCCATAAAGTGATAAGCAGATGCATGGAAAAAATCGGCATTACAAAACAGTTTTTTCTCGCGCCACATAATCTCTTCACAACGAACAGACACAGGGTAAAGCACGGTATCGCCTACCTCTGCCGCTAGTTTTTCAGACCATTTTTTAATAATTACATTGCGTGGATCAGACTCGCGATAAATCGCGTGACCAAAGCCCATTATTTTGTCTTTACGTTCAAGCATGCCCATAATTTCTTTCTCAGCATGCTCAGCACTTGTAAAACCTTGAATCATATCCATAGCTGCTTCGTTAGCACCACCATGAAGTGGGCCACGCAGCGTACCAATCGCACCTGTTACACAAGAGTGAATATCAGAAAGCGTTGATGCACACACACGACCCGCAAATGTAGAAGCATTAAACTCATGCTCTGCGTATAAAATTAGTGATACATTCATCACTTGTGCAAATAAATCACTAGGTGCTTTGTCATGTAACAGTGTTAAAAAATGTGCGCCAACAGAGTCGTCATCAGTTTGTGTTTCAATGCGTACGCCATCGTGTGTAAAGCGGTACCAGTAACAAATAATACTTGGGAACACAGCAACCATACGGTCGATTGCATCATTGGCTTGGTTAAAATCAAGCTCCATTTCAAGGTTACCCAACATTGAGCAGCCCGTGCGCATTACATCCATTGGATGCGCGTCTTTAGGAATATTTTCAAGCACGGTTCTAAGTGCATCTGGTAAGCCGCGTAAGCTTTTAAGTTTAGCTTTATACTCAGCCAGTTCACTGGTTGTAGGTAACTCACCGCGTGAAAGTAAAAAAGACACTTCTTCAAACTGCGCTTTTTCGGCAAGTTCGCTAATATCGTAACCACAATACGTTAAACCAGAACCACTTTGTCCAACAGTACACAATGCTGTTTGACCAGCCACTTGTCCGCGTAAACCCGCGCCGCCTAATGCTTTATCTACCATGATCTTCTCCTATCTTAAATTTGTGTGTGATTTTATTTTTTAATAATTATTATTTGTCAGATTTTGATGAAAAAAGGGTGTCGAGTGTGTTCTCGTACGTGTGGTAATCTAAAAAGTCGTAAAGCTCAGAACGCGTTTGCATATTTTCAATTTGGCTTTGTTGTGAGCCTTCATTTAAAATTGCTGAATACACGTTTAGTGCTGCTTTGTTCATGGCTCTAAATGCACTTAGTGGGTAAAGCACCATTTCAACACCTACATCACTTAGCTGCTCTTTTGTGTAAATAGGTGTTTGGCCAAACTCAGTAATGTTTGCCAAAATTGGAACGTTAATCGCCTTTGCAAATGCTTGGTAATCAGCAAGGTCGTGTACGGCTTCTGCAAAAATAGCGTCTGCACCAGCTTCAACACAGGCAGCTGCACGGTCTATCGCGGCGTTTAAACCTTCTTTTTGAAATGCATCGGTACGGGCCATAATATAAAAATCGCTATCGGTTTTTGCATCAACCGCCGCTTTAATGCGGTCAACCATTTCACCTTGGCTTACAATTTCTTTATTAGGGCGATGACCACAGCGCTTTTGCGCTACTTGGTCTTCTATATGAAAACCCGCCGCACCCGCTTTAGTCATTTCTTTTACTGTGCGTGCAATATTAAATGCCCCACCCCAACCGGTATCGGCATCAACAAGTAGTGGTAAATCGCTCGCACCCGTAATACGACGAATATCTTCAAGCACGTTATCAAGGCTTGTCATACCCAAATCAGGCATACCAAACGAGGCGTTTGCAACACCGGCACCTGAGAGGTAAATAGCTTGGTGACCCATTTTTTCAGCCATCATCGCTGTGTAGGCATTAATAGTACCTACTACTTGTAACGGGCGGTTATTGGCAATAGCGTGTTTAAATTTTAATCCTGCTGACATTACTTTCTCCTCACTTTGAACGGTTGCTACGTGGAGTAACTTATAGTTTTAATCTGTAATTATGACTGTTTAACTGCTTTTGCTAGCTTTTAGCTTTTAACTTTTAACTTTTAACTTTTAACAGCTTATGCTTTTTGCTTAGCTAATAAATCAAATTTGGTTTGGATATTTGCTTGCGATGCGCTTATATGGCGCTTCATAAGCATTTCAGCCAGTTCGCCGTCGTGGTTTTCAATGGCGTTAATAATCGCTAAATGCTCATCAAACGCTTTTGATACACGCGGCCCCACCATGCCCATTTGTACACGGTACATGCGTATTAGTTGATAAAGCTCATTACACAGTAAATGAATTAAATGCGCGTTTTTACTGCCTTGAATAATACGGTAATGAAAATCTAAATCGCCGGCTTCTTGATAATAAGACTCGCCCTCTTTAACACGTTGTGTTTGTAGGTGCTGATTAAGTAATTGCTTTAAGCTTTTTACTTCCTCGGGTTCCATATTGTCGGCAGCAAGCCTACATGCCAAGCCTTCAAGCGAACTACGAACTTGGTAAACTTCAATCAAACGCTCAGCAGTAAGGGCAACTACTCGGCAACCTACGTTAGCTTTACGCTCAACAAGGTAGCAACTTTCTAGGCGATTTAACGCCTCTCTTAGCGTTGCACGGCTTACACCATAACGTTTGGCAAGCTCAGGCTCTGATATTTTACTGCCTTGAACTATACTGCCTTCAACAATCTCACGGCGCATATCTACAAATACTTGATCTGATGCGGTAGTTATAGGCGCTTCGTTTAAAAATGTGTGTGTCATAAGTTATTTTTTAGATTGTCGACAATTAATGTGGTTACTATGGGCTTATTAAAAAATCATGTCAACCCTTAAACCTATCAAAATGGCTAAGAAACACACCCATTGTCGACACTATTAACCTAAAGTCGCATAAAAATGGCTTTAAAATGGACTAAAACAGTGAAGTGTCGACAGCGTAATAAATCAGGTGTTACGCTTTTTAGCGCTGAAAACACCTCGCATAAATGCTATTATCGCGCTTTATTTTTATAGTATGAGCTAACGCGTGAACGCCAACACTTTTATTCCTGAGCACTTTATTGATGACGTAAAAACCTATTTACCAGCGCATCTAAACTTAGATGACTTTTTAAATGCGTGTCGTAGGCCACTCAGAAAATCTATCCGCGTTAATACATTAAAAATTAGCATTGAAGAATTTGTAAAACGTGCAGCTGAAAAAAAATGGCTACTAACACCTATCCCTTGGTGCAGTGAAGGCTTTTGGTTAGAGCGCCCAAACGATGAAGAACAAAACCTAGCCCTAGGTAATACCGACTTACACCTAAGCGGTGCTATGTACGTACAAGAAGCAAGTTCAATGCTGCCCCCTATCGCATTAAAGCAAAGTATTGAACTCGCAGACTCTCAAAATAATTTCGTGCTTGATATGGCATCAGCACCGGGCTCTAAAACATCACAACTAGCTGCGCTTATGGATAACCAAGGTGTGCTTGTTGCAAACGAGCTTTCGTCATCGCGCCTAAAAGTACTTAGCGCAACACTCAAACGTATGGGGGTTGGTAACTGTGCGCTTTCACACTTTGATGGCGTTATATTTGGCAACTACATGTTTGAATGCTTTGACAGTATATTGCTAGACGCGCCCTGCTCTGGCGAAGGCACTGTACGAAAAGACGCCGACGCACTAAAAAATTGGTCAATAGAATCAAACATTCAAATAGCCCAAGTACAAAAAGATTTAATTAGAAGCGCATTTTATGCATTAAAACCAGGTGGCACCTTAGTGTATTCAACCTGCACACTTACGCCACTCGAAAACCAACAAGTATGCGATTATTTACTCAGTGAATTTGGCGACTATATAGCGCCTGAGTCACTCAGTGATTTATTTGAAGGTGCAAGCAAAGCCACAACTAATGAGGGCTATTTGCATGTATGGCCGCAAACATTCGATAGCGAAGGCTTTTTTATCGCTAAATTTAAAAAGCACACAAGTTGCAACAACCCAAATCAAACAGTTAAAAAAGGTGCATTCCCGTTTAACGAGTTTGATAAAAAACAAAGTACCGCGTTTATGCAATCGCTTAAAAAGCACTTTGGGTTAACTACCTTGCCAGGTAGTTTAATGCAGCGCGATAAAGAACTGTGGTTGTTCCCTGAAGGGTTTGAAGCCGTACAAAATAAAATTAAGTACGCACGTTTGGGTATTCAAATTGGCATTATTCATAAAAATGGCGTAAGGCTAACCCATGAGTATGCAACCGTGTTTGGCAATGA
The DNA here is from genome assembly GCF_002863625.1 of Pseudoalteromonas sp. MelDa3. Lineage (NCBI taxonomy): Bacteria > Pseudomonadati > Pseudomonadota > Gammaproteobacteria > Alteromonadales > Pseudoalteromonadaceae > Pseudoalteromonas > Pseudoalteromonas sp. MelDa3. Next base: position 22,324 of record NZ_PJBR01000025.1, read on the forward strand.
GTGTAAAACCAATGTATTTGCTTTAAATAATGAGCAAGCAAATGATTATTTTCAAGGTAAAGATATACGCTTAACTGAAGAAACTCAAACAATAGGTGAAGTAGTATTAACACTGTGTGGTTGCCCTATTGGGCTCGGGAAATGGCAAAAAAACAAGATCAAAAACTCTCTACCACGCGATCTAGTACAAAATACGCAGTTAATAAGCTGGGGTTAAACTAAAGTACAAATTACGCATAATTAATCTAATCCTTTGTTATCAAATGTAACCAGATGGCAAAATTAGTTATGCTTTATTGAACAGCTTTACTATAGTTTTAAGTACTTTCTTCTTCTCCCTAACGAACCAGAAAGTTTTTAGTTAACGCTAGACTCAATTTAGAGTCACTTTATAGCCCAGAGGTTTATATAAGCCTTTGGGCATTTTTATTTGCAGTATTTTCTGTAAACAGTACTACTTCTTACTTTTTCAAACGCCTTACCAAGAGTGCTCATCTACAATTGACTTGTAGATGAGCAACTTACTGTTCTTCTAAATCAAACTCAGTTAAATGCCCTTCACCATGTATGAGTTGATAGCGGGCTAAATTTCCTTGCTCTAGTGTTATTAAACTAATAGCTGAGTCGCTTACTAAGTATTTTTGCCCTTCACCTTTAGTTTGGTGTTTATCTACTTCCATATGCCAGCGTTTAGTAAAAAAGTTTAAGGGACTTTTTGGGCCGTATAAAATTGAATCTAGTTTATCGAGTACGTTTATTAATTTACGTGGGAACTCGTTTTTAATACCGCTGGCGGTAAGTTGCCAAATTCGGTTGTGGTGATCGCCAAAACGCTTTTGCACCGAAAAGCAAAATGAGTAATGCACGTCTCCCGATAAAATAAGGGTTTCGTTTGGGGTGTCGGTTCGTCTAAAAGTATCGAGTAGCTTTTTGGCTGAGCCTTCGTGCGCCATCCAGTTTTCTACGTCAACCATGAGTGGTTGGCCACATATGTTAAACATGGCTTGAATAGCTTCTATTGATTTAACACCAAACACAGGGGCTGGCGATACAATAATAACTTGGTCGTGGCTTAATAGGCTTTCTTCAAGCTCTGTGAGGCGTTCCCAATCAAGTAAACCTGAAGGCTCATTAAAGTTTTGCTCATTTCGCCATCGGTGCGTACGCGTATCTAGCACTACTACTTTTGGGGTTGTAGTTAACTCATAATGCCAAAAACTAAAATCGTTTAGTGGCTTATCAAATGCTTTAAACTGCCATAAATTATTAGCAGTACGGCTTTGCTTAAAAGGTGTTAGTAGCTCGCCTGTTTTATTTAGTGCATCGTTCCCCATTCCCTGAAAAAGCCAATAACTAATTAAGCCGTTATTAACGATTTGTTTACTACTTGGATTTTCATTTATAGCTTGCTCCCACCCAGCGGTGAGATTCCAATCATCAGTTACATCATGATCGTCAAACATCATTAATGTAGATACATTGGCAAACAACCGCTCTACTTCACTTAAGCCTTTTGCATAATCAATCAGTGCTGTTTTTTCAGCGTTAAAAATAGTTTTGTTTTGCTCGCTTTGACCTAAATACGTTGTGTTTTGTATATCAACGCATTGCCAAGCAGCAGCACTAAAATTTAATAAATAAAGTGCTATGTATTCTTCAAAATGGATAAGGTGATTGTAGGCTTTTACACTTGAAAAGTGAGGTTCGTCATTTTTTAGCCAGTAACCAACACCTAACTTTGAGCGTTTTTGCCAAGGCGTTTTTGGTAAGAACAAATGGCGATTATAAAGTTGCTCATTTATGTCGGCAGGTAGCTCAATGGCAAGTGGTTGCTCTTTATAAATACCTAAGGCTTTAATTAACTGATGAACAGCTAATAACATGGGCCCTGCTACGTCATCGGCATAAACCTGATCACCGCTCAGTAATAACAATTGTGCGCCTTGGTTATTATTACTGCGCTGAGTGTTTTGCCAGTGACTTGCAGACACTAAGCTGTCTTTTGCTGGATGATGTGCATTACGGCACGAGCCATGCAAAATATCACTCAGTTTATTAGGAATTACAAATGCAGGCGCTGTTTGATTGTTATAGCACCAAGGCGATAAATCGACTGCTATATCATCAATTACAAGTTCATAGCTTAATAAGCTATCGACAGGGAGTTTGTTATTTATTGGCTTTATAATAACGAAATGCAGATACAAATGCTCCCCTAAAGAAACAGTGTGTTGATCGCTATAACACTCAACATTTAATAAGTTTATTTGGCAGTTTGCAGGCTTGGAGGTAGCAAACTGAATACAGACTCCAGTTTGCTCTGCACGGCGCACCATTGGCCCCATTAGTAAAATAGGAAGGTTTGCCGTGTGAGTAATCATGTATTTAGCCTTTAGCTGCTAATTTAAATAAAGAATAAAAGTTCTCGGTAGTCGCTTTAGCCAGTTCATTAAAGCTAATGCCTTTAAGTTCGCTAATGTAATAAGCAACGTCTTCTACGTACGCTGGCTGATTTGTTTGCCCACGATACGGTACCGGCGCTAAATAAGGCGAGTCGGTTTCTATTAGTAATCTATCGAGCGGTATTTGTTTTACTACTTCTTTTAGCTCAATTGCATTTTTAAAGGTAACAATGCCCGAAATAGAAATATAAAAGCCCATGTCTATGGCTTTTTTAGCCATATCCCAGTCTTCAGTAAAGCAATGTAGTACACCACCGCAGTTTTCGGCCTTGTGCTCACGCATTAAATTAATGGTGTCGGCGCGGGCATCACGAGTATGAATAATTAACGGTTTTTGTAATTCGTTAGCTACTTCAATATGCCCAACAAAACTTGCTTGCTGCACTGCGTGAGTATCTTTTGAATAGTAGTAATCAAGACCCGTTTCGCCAATAGCGACGACTTTTTCGTGTGAGGCTAAGTCGATTAGTTGCTGTTTATTAAGGGCGTCTTTTTGATCAAGTGGATGTACACCACATGAGGCTGATACATCGTCGTAGTGCTTAATTTTATCAAGCATGCTTGGAAACTGATCAAGCGTTACGCTTACACATAAAAAGTGCTCTATTTGCTTTGCACGCGCTTTATCAAGAACTTGGTCAAGGTTTAAGTCTAATTTATCAAAATCAAGACGATCTAAATGGCAATGAGAATCTACAATCACTATAAGGCCTGTATTATGTTCAGGGTTTAAATTTGTTCGTTTAATTTATTATGTTAGCAATTAAAAGAACCCAATATAGAGCGGCGTTAATCTCAATGAAAAACCGACCCTATAACTACATGGTATATGTTTGATCGCCTGAGTTTAACATAGTCCCAAGGAGCTTTTCGATTTTAGCGTTTAGGTTTGTTTTATCGTCTAAAAAGCTAATACCAATACCTGGAGGGTTAGAGCTTTGTGCCCCTTGTGGCGTGATCCACGACACTTTACCGGTTACTACGTCATCTTCTAAGGCATCGGGCAAGGTAACTCTAAGCGCTAATGAATGCCCTGCTTCGTAACGCATATTCGTACGTACAAATAAGCCACCTTTTTTTAAGTAAGGCATATAACAACGGTATAACTCGTCTAAATCGTCTATGTCTACTAGTAGTTCTTGCATGATTAATCCTTTTAAGAATTTCGCAATGTGTATGCTAATCGTGATACAGCAAGCGGTAAATTAAGGCCAAGTACTTGTGTGTTATTTTGTAAAAACTCGCCTAATGCATTTTGCGCACTTTGATAAGCGTCAAAACTCATACCTTGCAGCAATTGCTGCTTTAGTTGCACGCTTAAAAATAAAGTAAATATGCGAACAAGCTCAGGCTGTTTATTTATTATATCGACTAACGCTTTGAAATTATGGCTTTGTTTAAACTCAGTTGCAAACTTATAAAGTGTATCAATATTTTTTAGCTGGTCTTGCTGTTGCCAATGCTTTACTTGCAGCGGTTGGTTATAAAAAAGTGCTAGCCAACTATAGTTAGGGATATCTAATGTTTCTAGCCATTGCTGAGCAAGTGCTGTATTTGTTATTTTTACGTCACTTTTAGCACATCGACTTAAAATAGTTGCAGGGAGCTGTGCTGGTTGGCTTGTAGTTAATATTAAAAAACGGCTATTAGTTGGCTCTTCAAGTGTTTTTAAAAGTGCATTTGCTGCGGCTGTAGTCATTTTTTCGCAATTTTCGATTATCGCTACTTTATTACCATTTTGCGCTGCTGAGTGGTTCATAAAATCACTAATGCCGCGTATATCATCTACGCCTATGCTTTGCCCGTCGACTTGCGTTAAACGCTTGTCGGGATGAGTACCCGCAAGAGTAAGTAAACAGCTTTTACACTGTCCGCAAGGTTTTAGCATACTGTTTTGCGCAGCTACCTGCTTAGCTATATTTTGGCATAACAAAGCATTACCAAGCTCATCACTTAACTCAAATTTACCTACGCCAACAGGCCCACAAAATAATTGCGCATGATGAAAACGCTCTGCGCGATAACTTTGCGCTAAACGTGCTTGAGTATCATGTAGCCACGGCAATGGCATATTATTTTAGGCCTTCAAAAAATGAATGCAGTACATTGGTTATATCGCGATGTACTTTATCAATACTTTGGTTTGCATCAACCGTTTTAATTGTGTTGTCGTCATTAGCAAGTTCAACATAACGCATACGTGTACGCTGAAAAAACTCAATAGCTTCTTGTTCAATACGGTCAAGCTCACCACGCCCTTTTGCACGCTCAAGGCCTATCACTGGGTCAATATCAAGGTAAATAGTTAAATCAGGCTTTAAGCCCTTTAATACCATTGACGAAAGTGAAGCTAATGTATTTGAGCTAATACCACGGCCCCCACCTTGATACGCCTGAGACGATAAGTCATGACGATCGGCAAGTACCCACTGGCCTTTATCAAGAGCAGGGGTAATAACATTGTGCATTAATTGCGAGCGTGCTGCGTACATAATAAGCAACTCGGTTTCAAAGGCAATTTCTTCTTCGTGCTCTGCTTTTACAAGCGTACGAAGCGATTCAGCCAATGGTGTACCGCCAGGTTCGCGGACGTTAATGAAGTCTATTTTTTGTTTGTTTAAAAAGTCTTGGCATAACGAAATAGCGGTTGATTTACCTGCGCCTTCTAGCCCTTCTATTACTATAAATTTTGATTTCATAAAAATTAATTCTTTTTATTTAATATATACGTTTTAACTGCCGCGTTATGCTGCTTTAACGTGGTTGAAAACTGGTGGCTACCATCGCCTTTTGATACAAAGTAAACGTATTCACTTTGTGGCGGATTAACTGCAGCTAAAATAGCGGCTTTTGATGGCATTGCAATCGGTGTTGGCGGTAAACCATTAATACGATACGTATTGTAAGGCGTATAATCGCGTAAATCTTTGCGTTTAATATCGCCATCAAAATCAGCGCCTAATCCGTATATTACGGTTGGATCGGTCTGTAGGCGCATATTGGTGTTTAATCGATTAACAAACGCTGATGCAATTAACGGACGCTCGCTGGCAAGGCCTGTTTCTTTTTCAATAATTGAAGCCATTATAAGTGCTTCGTATGCTGTTTTGTAGGGCAGATTAACAGCGCGCTGCTGCCAAGCGTCGTCTAACGTTTGCTGCATTTTTTGTGCTGCACGTTTTAATACACTGCTTGCAGTATCGTTATTATGATAATGGTAAGTGTCGGGGAATAACCAGCCTTCTAAGTGCGTGTCATTACCCAGTATTTGAGTACTTAGTTCGTCAGTTTTTAAATCGTTTTGTAAATTATCAGCTTTTTTAATAGCACTTAGTACTTCACGTAAGTTTTGCCCTTCGATTATGGTAAAACTAAAGTTGATTTGCTGGCCTTGATTAATTTTTTTTACGTTGTTGATAACGCTATCGGCTGTTAGCTCGTAAAGGCCCGCTTTTAAGTCGGTAAGTGTGGGATCTAATTTGGCAATTACTTGATAACGCCAGCAGCCTTCCACCCAGTTATTAGCTTGCCACTGCTGACATAACTTATTAAAGCCAGTGCCATGCTTAACTTCAAATTGTGTGTTTTGCGCTACTTTTAGCGGGCTATTTATTGTTGCTTGTAATTGCTGGTAACCAATAGCAGTGGTTATAACAGCTAAAAAAAGTACCGATAAAATAACTTTTAACACTCAGCCTCCTTGGCTAATAATCTAGTTAGTAATGCGTGGCTGTCGTCTGTATTAAATACCTGTTGCTCAATACGTTTAACAGGTACTGCTCCCATTAAGCTATTACACACAAATACGGCGTCTGCTTGGGTTAAATCTTCTACTTTCACGCGTTTAAATTCAACAGGCAATTTATCACATAACGATTGTAGATAAACGCCCTTTATTCCGCACTCATCAAGCAATGGCGTAAACACACACTTATTTTTAATCGCAAAAATATTAGCTGCTGAAGCTTCAATTACATTGTTATTGTAATCAAGCACTAACACATCATCGCAGTTTTGCGTTTGCATCGCTTTTTTAATTAGCACTTGTTCAAGTCGATTTAATGTTTTAAGGCCCGCTAAATAAGGCTGTGCCGCTAATTTAATCGGGCTTATTTCGAGATTTACACCCTTTTTAGTAAGCGCTTCGTAATTACTAGGGTAGTCCAACACGCTCAATAAAATAGTGACATTACACTCACTTGGCAGCCCATAACCACGCCCGCCTTCGCCTCGCGTTACAAGTATTTTAAGCACGTTTAGTGGTGCAGCGTTTATATGCAAAACAATTTGATTTTCAAGGCTATTAAAGTCTAACTCAGGAAAACCCAAGCGCTGTGCGCATTCAATCAAACGCGCTTTATGATGAGCCCAATACTGTACTTGCCCATCAACAACCTTAGCGGTTGTAAAAAAGCCATCACCGTAATTTAAGCCCCTGTCACGCGTGCTTAAAGTGCTGTTTTGATCTACTGCTATTATTGTTTGCATTTTGTTTGGCATATAAAAAAAGCCCAGTTAAACAACTGAGCTCTTATAATTTGATTCGTTGTTAAAAAAGATTATACCTTTTTAAATAACAACGAGCCATTAGTACCACCAAAACCGAACGAGTTACACAGTGCAAAGTCTAACTTTGCATCACGTGCAGTGTGAGCAATATAATCTAAGTCACACCCTTCGTCTGGGTTATCAAGGTTGATAGTTGGCGACACTTTTTGATCTGTCAGTGATAAAATCGAAATAATCGATTCAACTGAACCTGCAGCACCTAACAAGTGACCCATCATCGATTTAGACGAGCCTACCATTACATCTTTAGCTGCATTACCAAAAATAGACTTAACAGCGGCAGTTTCTGCTTTATCGCCTGCATTTGTAGATGTTCCGTGTGCGTTAATGTAACCAATTTGCTCAGCGTTTACTTGCGCATCGTTTAGTGCGTTTTGCATTGCAAGTGCAGCGCCCGCACCATCTTCTGGTGGTGAAGTCATGTGGTACGCATCGCCACTCATACCAAAGCCTACTAGCTCAGCATAAATTTTAGCGCCACGTGCTTTAGCATGTTCGTACTCTTCAACTACAACAACACCAGCGCCGTCAGAAAGCACAAAGCCATCGCGGTCTTTATCCCAAGGGCGAGAAGCCGCTTGTGGATCGTCATTGCGGGTTGAAAGTGCACGCGCAGCATTAAAGCCACCCATACCAATTGGGGTACACGCTTTTTCTGCACCGCCAGCAACCATTGCATCTGCATCACCGTAGGCAATCATGCGGGCTGCATGGCCAATATTATGCAAGCCAGTAGTACAGGCAGTTACAATTGAAATATTTGGACCACGAAGTCCATGCATCATTGATAAATGACCTGAGATCATATTAATAATGGTAGACGGCACATAAAATGGCGATAACTTGCGCGGACCACTATTTAATAGCTTAATGTGGTTTTCTTCAATTAACGTAAGCCCACCAATACCTGAACCTACAGCTACACCAATGCGTGCTGCGTTTTGCTCAGTGATTTCAAGGCCTGAATCTTTAAAGGCTTGAACACCCGCTGCAATGCCGTACTGAATAAACAAGTCCATTTTTTTAGTATCTTTCGCTGACATGTATGCAGTTGCATCAAAATCATTTATTAAACCAGCGAATTTAGTACCAAATTTTGATGTATCAAAGTGCGTTATTGTTTGAATGCCACTTTTACCATCTAATAAGCCTTGCCAGGTTGATTGAACATCATTACCTAGCGGCGTCAACATTCCTAAGCCAGTTACGACGACTCGACGTTTAGCCACGGTTTGCCTCCAATAAGGGATATTTTACAAGGGGATGATCATACCCAAGCTACCTCAAAGTGCTAGTCCCAAAATAGATTAAAAACGCATAACACAATCAAAATTAATTTTTAGCTAAAATTGAGCATAGAGATTTAAGTTTTGAATCACGAACTTTGAGGTGGTTTGGATATAAAAAATTAAAGGCAGCGGATGCTGCCTTTAACGTGCGATTAATTACTCAGCGTGTGCTGTAACGTAATCGATAGCAGTTTGTACTGTAGTGATCTTCTCAGCTTCTTCATCTGGGATCTCAGTATCAAACTCTTCTTCAAGAGCCATTACTAGTTCAACAGTATCAAGAGAATCTGCACCTAGGTCATCTACGAAAGAAGATTCATTTTTAACTTCTTCTTCTTTAACACCTAGTTGTTCAATGATAATTTTCTTTACGCGTTCTTGGATATCGCTCATTCTTCTTTCCTTTATTAAAAACGCCAATGCGTTATTTTCAGATTGCGGCGTAGTTTACGCCGCATAATTCTCTGATTCAATGATTTGACCATAAATAATTGTCTGGTCAAACCTCTGAGTGTGTGTTTTGTCTTTTATCGCTTATTTTCGCAGCGATTTCAAGTATGTTTAAAGCAAGTTCACAAATAATTCAATGTTTTTGAGGTAACTTACTTAACTTTATTAAGTAGTAATCTAGGTACAACGGCGATTAAACCATGTACATCGCGCCATTTACATGCAAAGTTTCACCTGATACATACGCAGCCGCGTCAGACGCTAAATAACATACTGCAGCAGCAATTTCGTCTGGTTGACCTAAACGCCCTGCTGGAACATTTGCAAGCGTAGCTGCTTTTTGCTCATCAGTTAAATTATCAGTCATGTCTGTTTGAATAAAACCAGGTGCGATTACGTTAACGGTAATACCACGTGATGCAACTTCGCGCGCAAGTGATTTAGAAAAACCAATTACACCCGCTTTAGCCGCTGCATAATTAGCTTGACCTGCATTACCCATAGTACCCACTACTGAACCAATGTTAATAATACGGCCTTTCTTTTTCTTCATCATTGGACGAAGTACTGCTTTAGATAAACGGAAAACTGAGCTTAAATTAGTGTCGATAATATCGTCCCACTCAGTTTCTTTCATACGCATTAATAAGTTATCGCGTGTAATACCTGCGTTATTTACAAGTACGTCAATATCGCCTAAATCAGCTTTTATTGCAGCAAGTGTTGCTTCAATAGATGCAGGATCGGTTACGTTTAATGCATAACCTTTACCATTGTCACCTAAGTATTCACTGATTTTAGCAGCGCCTGACTCACTTGTCGCAGTACCTGCAACTTTTGCACCTTGTGCAACTAATGTTGTTGCAATTGCTTTACCAATACCACGGCTGGCGCCAGTAATTAGGACAATTTTGCCCTCTAATGAAAATAAATTAGACATTTTATATACTCTTATTTAGCTGCATCAATTGAAGCGGCGTCGTTTACTGAGCCACAGATCATTGCTTTATCAATTCGTTTAGCAAGTCCTGTTAATACTTTACCAGGACCAAATTCGTAGCTTTGTGTTACATCTTGCGCAACCAAGGCTTGTACTGTTTCTGTCCAGCGAACTGGGCTATAAAGCTGACGTACTAGTGCGTCTTTAATTGCATCAGCTGACGTTTCAGCTTTTACATCAACATTATTAATTACATCACACTTAGGTGTATTAAATGTTAAAGCGGCTAAGTCTGCTGCTAGCTTGTCAGCTGCTGGCTTCATTAACTCACAATGTGAAGGTACGCTAACAGAAAGTGGTAATGCACGTTTAGCACCGGCATCTTTACATGCTTGCGATGCTCTATCTACTGCCGCTTTATGGCCTGCGATAACAACTTGACCAGGAGAGTTGTAGTTAACTGGAGATACAACCTCACCTTGCGCTGAGGCAGCACACGCCGCTTTAATTTCTTCATCGCCTAAGCCAATAATAGCAGCCATTGAACCTACGCCTGCTGGCACGGCTTCTTGCATGTATAAACCACGGTTTTCAACAAGCTTTACGGCTTCGCTCAAGCTTAATACATCGCTACATACTAACGCTGAGTATTCACCTAAGCTGTGACCCGCCATAACAACGTCTGTATCAGGGTTAGCTGCTAACCAATCACGGTAAATAGCAACACTTGCAGTTAGTAATGCAGGTTGTGTGCGGTGGGTTTGATTTAATTTTTCTTCTGGGCCATTAAGAACTAGCTCTGCTAAGTCGTAACCCAGTGCATTTGACGCTTCTGCAAATGTTGCTTTAACAATGTCAGAACTCTCTAGTAGTTCTTGTAACATACCAACGCTTTGCGAGCCTTGACCTGGGAATAGAAGTGCAATTTTTTGTGCCATACTTTGCTCTTTTTAATTAAACAAATAAATAATGAAATACACGGCACATCAATTATTGATTAACCGCCGTGTCTTTAGAATGTGTTTTTTCGAAAATAGCGGCTATTTTATCAGGAAGTTGACGTTCAACCTCTTTTACCGCTTCATCAATTGCTGCTTGAAATGCTTTAGCTGACGCATTTCCATGACTTTTAACGACAATACCGCGCAATCCTACCAGAGAAGCACCGTTATACTGGTCGGGGTTCACCCTTTTATAGAGTTTTTTTATTATTGGGCGCAATATAAATGCCATACATTTATATAAAAGGTGCTTTTCGAGCGCGGTTGTAAACTTATTCATAATAAGCTTGGCAATGCCTTCACATGTTTTAAGTGCTACGTTGCCAACAAACCCTTCGCATACAATGACATCAGCCTTACCCGAAAAAATATCACTTCCTTCGCTGTAACCAATATAATTTATATGTGGGCTTTGCTGCATTAATTGTGCAGCTTGTTTAATGTCGTCGTGACCTTTAATGTCCTCAGCACCAATATTTAATAAACTAACGCGAGGATTATCCAAACCAAGTGCTTGTCCTGCAACTATAGAGCCCATAATGCCAAACTGATAGAGCATTTGCGCATCACAATGCACATTAGCACCTAAGTCGAGTAAATATACTGGGTTTTTAAGCTCTGTAGGAACAGATGAAATGAGTGCGGCACGTTTAACACCTGGCAGCATTTTTAATACATAGTGAGCCATAAAAAATAGAGCGCCGGTATTACCTGAGCTAACACATGCTTGAGCCTCGCCCGATTTAACTAAATCTAGGGCAACACGCATAGATGAATCTTTTTTTGAACGCACAGCAATTGCAGGTTCACAGGCATTGGTGACTATTTCACTACAGTGACGAATTATGAGTCTAGGATGAGGTAAAGAATCGAGAGATTCGAGTTCTTTAGATATAACATGTTCATTGCCACATAAAATGAGAGTTAAATTGGCATGAGCATTTACTGCACAAACGGCAGCAGGAATAGATGAACGGGGGCCGTAATCGCCCCCCATCATATCTAACGCTATGGTTAGATCTTTCAGCATATAAGTAATCTCTTATTTAGAAATTACTTGAACGCCTTTGTAGTAACCATCTGCAGTCACATGGTGACGACGATGAGTCTCACCAGATGTTTGATCTACAGTTAAAGTTGGACCACTGATCGCATCGTGTGAACGGCGCATGCCGCGTCTTGCACGAGACTTTTTGCTTTTTTGTACAGCCATAGTCTTCTCCTAAGAATCTTTCTTAAGTTGTTTCAAAATATCAAATGGATTAGGTTTATCATCTTCCGCCTTTAATACACCAAAGCTGGCAGGCTTTGCTGAATAACTGCATGAAGCTTCGTTGTGGGTAGCCACTAATGGAATTGCTAAAATTAGTTCGTCTTCAATTAAATTAAAAACGTTAACTTCACCATTTTCATCAAGCGCTACTTCATCGTAGTCTTCTGGAAAAATATCTAACTCTGTATCTTCACCTACTGGTGAATATGCAAAGTCTTGAACCAAATCCAACCCTAAATCACCATTACAACGTTGACAAATGACAGTAACGTGTGTGGACAAATTGCCTCTAATCACAGCGAAACCTTGATCATCGTTTTTGCAATGTATTTTTACCGCTATTTCACCTACTTCTTCCTGCACAACTTTCTCTAAACGAGTAAGTTTTTCAAGCGGTACAATTCCGTCATACTTTAAACGGTGCTGCGCTGCTTTGCCTGGATGAAGAGTGATGGGAATTTTCACCTTTTGCATAGGGGCTGCATCATATAGATAGTTAGTTTGTTAGTCAAAGTAAAAAACCATTTTTACTTGGTTTTTAACGTGTTTTACTCTCGGATCTGATTTATCCTAACTCAATCTGAATTATCGTAGGAAAACAGTCCGTGAAGCATCCACTCATTTTAGCGTCAAGCTCGCCTTTTAGGCAGTCTTTATTACAAAAATTTAATTTACCATTTGATACGTTTTCACCAGACGTTGACGAATCAGCACTTGAATGCGAAACACCTACCGAACTGGTTAAGCGTTTAAGTGAATTAAAAGCCTCAGCGGCTAATAAACACTTTAACAAAGGGTTAGCTATTGGATCAGACCAAGTCGCTGTGTTTAATAATCAAATTTTAGGTAAACCACATAATAAACAAAATGCCGTAAAACAACTAAATTTATTTAGCGGTAATACTGTAACATTTTTAACTGGGCTTTGTGTTTACGATATTGTAACTGGCACTAAAAAAACCTGCGTAGAACCTTTTAATGTGTCGTTTAAAACACTCAGTGATGCACAAATTAGCGCTTATTGCGATGCTGAGCAGCCTTATAACTGTGCTGGCAGCTTTAAAAGTGAAGGGTTGGGTATCTGTTTATTTGAAAAACTAAGCGGAGACGATCCTAACAGCTTAATTGGATTACCATTAATTAAACTCAGCCAGCTACTGGCTGAGTTTGGTATTGATGTACTTACTGCTCAAAACAAGTTCTAGTTAAATAAATTAGCCAAGTAAAACCTGTTGCAATTGCAGATAGTTATCTACTGTTGCAACAGGGCTAAGCTTATTTAGCTGCTGTGCGTTATGTACACCCATTGTTACGCCAATTCTATCCATGCCAGCTGCTTTTGCCATGGTCATGTCTATTTGAGTGTCGCCAATCATTACAGCGTCTTGAGCACTTATGCCAAGTTCTTCAAGTAATTGATACAACATATCTGGAGAGGGCTTTGATTGCGCTTCATCGCTTGTACGTGTTGCACTAAAAAAATGGCGCAATTGACTTTGTTCAAGCAAACGCTCTAACCCACCCCTACCTTTACCTGTTGCAACCGCTAAAACAATGCCCTGCTCTTTTAAGGCATTTAAAACGCTGACAACATTATCAAATACAGGAGTTGGCGTGGTATCAACACTATATTGGTGTTTATACCCTTTAATTAGCGCTTGATGCTGCACTACATTATCAGGAAATAAAACGTCAATTGCTTTTTCAAGCGACATACCAATAATATTTTTAATTGCTAAATCACTTGGCGACACTAAATTAAGTGACTCGGCGCTACTACGAATACAGTTAACTATTTTAGTTACTGAATCCATAACAGTGCCGTCCCAATCAAAAATGACGAGCTTATATTTTTTAATTGGGGCTACTTTTATCACAGTTTTGCATCTCGTAATTTTAGTAATGTATTTTTAAGCGTTTTATCAAGCGGTGCTTCTACTCGCATCGTCGCCTCGTTTTTAGGATGATAAAAAGTTAAATCGTGTGCGTGTAAAAACAATCGGTTTAACCCAGCTTTACGCATAGAATCATCAAAACCCTGATCGCCATATTTATCGTCGCACGCTATTGGGTGACCTTTACATTGCGTATGCACACGAATTTGGTGCGTACGCCCTGTAACAGGCGATGCTTGTACTAATGAGCAATCGTTAAAACGTTCAAGTACTTTAAAACGAGTATGTGAAGGTTTTCCCTCAGTGTTATCTACGCGTACTACGCGCTCGCCCGATTTAAGTGTATTTTTACGCAGCCCTTCGGTAACGTTTTTAGTTTTAGAGTCCCACTGCCCTTCTACAAGTGCCCAGTAATTTTTTTCCATTGTTTTTTCACGAAGTTGTTCATGCAACGCTGTTAACACCGAACGACGCTTCGCTATAAGTAAACAACCCGATGTATCACGGTCAAGCCTATGAACTAGCTCAAGGCTACGTTCCTCTGGGCGAAGTGCTCGCAAAGCTTCAATCAAGCCATAACTTAAACCACTGCCGCCATGAACAGCCATACCTGATGGTTTATTTATTACGATAAGGTATTTATCTTCAAATAAAATATCGTTTTCTAGGCGAGTTACTTTGTCTAATTTTGATGGAACAAATTCTTCACGCTCAGCAACCCTGATAGGTGCAATACGAAGTACATCTTCAAGCTGTAGTTTATATACAGGCTTAATACGCTTTTTATTAACGCGTACCTCACCTTTGCGCAAAAGTTTATAAATAGCGCTTTTAGGCACCCCTTTTAAATGGGTAATAAGAAAGTTATCAATACGCTGACCTAAATGGTCTTCGTTGATCGTGACATAAGTTACTTGTAAGTCGTTTTTTTCTGACATTGCCTAATCACTAATTTAAGTAAAATAATTTAGTTGCTAACACTGTAATAATAGTGGGATAATCAGCAGCGCAAATATTTAGTATTTGCAAATAACAACGGTGCTTTTTAACACATTAAAACATTCGTGATGCACATTCTGGGTAGCCGATCATACAGATCCGAGTTAAGTTTTCCAAAGCTTTTATGCCTCCTCAGTTAACACGTGCGATCAATTAACGGCAATGCGCGTAATATATTGCTGGTTAAGTTTGAACATGAAGCGATTTTTAACGTGCTAGAGAAAGCAATGAACAGATAATTTGTCTGATAGTGACGACGTAAAAAAAGTCGTTCAGCACTAGCTCAATTATTGTAGTACCGTATAGCAGCTTATTTAGAACTAAAAAAATCTAATAAATAAGCGTTCATTAACATCGGCAGCGATTTTTGCTCTTAAAACGGATATTAGCGATACATCAGTATGTATTGCTCACCAACTTAATGAGCCCTACGCGCCTAATATGAATGATATTTAGTAAGATTAATATGACAGGCCGACTTCTGGGTAAAACTTGTAAACGTAGCTGAAAAGCCGACAGTTTTAGCACCATTAAGAATTTAATAGCGATAATAATTGCTATTGTTTGCCAGCATTTAAAATACTGCATACGAGAAACAGAGCCGTTCCGTTAAAGACCCAGTCGTGAGGCTGCACATTCTAAAAATAGGGACAACTGAACAGGCGAGAAAAACATCGTCATGTCAGCGACATAAATAAGTAGAGTAACAATATGAAACGTATGCTAATCAATGCAACGCAGCAAGAAGAAATGCGCGTAGCACTGGTTGATGGCCAGCGCCTATATGATTTAGATATCGAAAGCCCAGGTCACGAACAGAAAAAAGCCAATATTTATAAAGGCAAAATCACTCGCATTGAACCATCTCTTGAAGCAGCATTTGTTGATTACGGTGCTGACCGCCATGGTTTCCTTCCTTTAAAAGAAATTGCCCGTACTTACTTCCCTGCAGGTTACACTTTTCATGGTCGCCCTAACATTCGCGACGTGATCAAAGAAGGTCAAGAAGTTATAGTACAAGTTGATAAAGAAGAGCGTGGCCAAAAAGGCGCTGCGTTAACTACTTTTATCAGTGTTGCTGGTAGCTACTTAGTACTTATGCCTAACAACCCACGTGCTGGCGGTATTTCTCGTCGCATTGAAGGTGATGAACGTACTGAACTTAAAGAAGCATTGGGTCGTTTAGAACTTCCTAAAGGTATGGGCTTAATTGTTCGTACAGCGGGTGTTGGTAAATCGTTTGAAGAATTAAACTACGATTTAAAAGCATTATTAGTACATTGGGAAGCAATTAGACAAGCAGCCGATAGTGCTAAAGCGCCATTTTTAATACACCAAGAAAGCAATGTAATATTCCGTGCGATACGCGATTATTTACGTCGTGATATTGGCGAAATTTTAATTGATAAACCACGTGTTTTTGAAGAAGCTAAAGCGCACATTGAGCGTTTTCGTCCTGACTTTATGAGCCGTGTTAAGCTTTATCAAGGCGACACTCCTTTATTTACGCATTACCAAATTGAAAGCCAAATTGAGTCTGCGTTCCAGCGTGAAGTACGCTTGCCTTCTGGTGGTTCAATTGTAATTGACCCAACTGAAGCACTAACGTCTATCGATATCAACTCGTCTAAAGCAACTAAAGGCGGCGATATTGAAGAAACAGCACTTAATACTAACTTAGAAGCGGCCGATGAGATTGCACGTCAATTACGTCTTCGTGACTTAGGTGGTTTAATTGTTATCGACTTTATCGATATGACACCTCCGCGTCATCAACGTGAAGTAGAAAATCGTTTAAAAGATGCTGCTCGTCCAGATCGTGCTCGTGTTCAAATTGGTAAAATTTCACGCTTTGGTTTACTTGAAATGTCGCGTCAGCGTTTGCGTCCTTCATTAGGTGAAGCAAGCCAAGGCCCATGCCCACGTTGTAGTGGCCAAGGTACTATTCGTTCAAACGAATCAATTGCGCTTTCTATTCTTCGTTTAATTGAAGAAGAAGCAATTAAAGACAACACAGCACAAGTAAATGCACAAGTGCCTGTTGCCGTTGCCGCTTATTTATTAAATGAGCAACGTCGTAGTGTTCATCGCATTGAAAAACATCATAAATGTGACGTAGTGATTATTCCTAATCAACATATGGAAACACCACATTACGAAGTTATGCGTCTACGTAAAGACGAAACACTTGAAACGGTAAGTTACGGACAAGTTGTTGCGCCAGAACCTGAAGCATTTGAGATGTCAAAATCACCAAGTGCACCAGTACGTGAAGAGCCAATGCTAAAAGGTGTTGTAATGCCTTCTACACCGGCTCCACAAGCAGAGCCTACACCAGTAGCTCAGCCTGTAGTAACAGAGACTAAAACTGAAGGTGGCTTGTTTGAAGCAATCACTAAATGGTTTAAATCGTTATTTGCAAGCGAAACAGTAGAAGAGAAAAAAGAAGCTGTAGAAAAAGAGCAGCAAGAAGCGCGTAATAACGCTCGCCGTGGTAACGATAATCGTCGTCGTAATAACAACCAACGTCGTCGTAATAATAACCCGCGCACTAATAAACCACGCAATGAGCGCCCTGCAGCTGAAGAGGAAGTTAAAACAGACTCACCAGCAGCAACAAGTAACGAGACGCAAGAGAGAAACGAGAACCGCAATAAGCGTCGTCGTAACCCTAACTCTCGTAAGCGCCCAGAGCATAAAAGCGAAGAAAAAGATCAAGTTAAAACTGAAGCCCCTGTGAAAGCAGAAGTAGAAGTAGAAACTGATTCTAAGCCAGCTCAAGCTGTAGAGCCTAAAGAGCAAAAGCCTAAGGTTCGCCGTCAACGTCGTAACATACGTAAAAAAGTACGTCTGCAAGATGAAAACGCTGAGCAAGCTAACTCAACAGAGCAAACACCTGAACAAGCGGTAGTTACTGACACTCCACAAGTTCAAGAGCAAGCACCTGTTGTAGAAAAGCAAACACAAGCTCCGGCAGAAAAAACAGCTCACATTAAAGAAGAGAAAGTTGACGTTGTTGATTCTAACGATGAAGAAGCAACTACTGAAGACGAGCAAGAGCAAACACGTACACGTTCACGCCGTTCTCCTCGTCATCTTCGTGCATCAGGTCAACGTCGTCGACGTCCTGAAGGTGAAGCAGAAGTTAAATCTGACGAAGCCCCTGCATTTGTTCCAGTTGCTGATCAAGCTGCTGCAGAATATGAAGCAGAGCTTAAAGCTAAATCTGAAGAAACACCTGTAGATGCAGCGCAGCAAATTGAACAAGCCGTTGCAGTTGAAGACTTAGCAAAAGTTGAAGCTGTAGAAGAGCCAGCTAAAGTTGAAACTCCAGTAGTAACTGAAGAGCCAGCTAAAGTTGAAACTCCTGTAGTAACTGAAGAGCCAGCTAAAGTTGAAACGCCAGTAGCAACTGAAGAGCCAGCTAAAGTTGAAACGCCAGTAGCAACTGAAGAACCAGCTAAAGTTGAAACGCCAGTAGTAACTGAAGAGCCAGCTAAAGTTGAAACATCAGTAGCCACTGAAGAGCCTGCTAAAGTTGAAACTCCAGTAGTGACTGAAGAGCCAGCTAAAGTTGAAGCGCCAGTAGTAACTGAAGAGCCAGCTAAAGTTGAAGCAAAAGTGAAAACTGAAAAATCAGCACCGCATGTTAAAACAGCGGTTACTCAAGGGTCTGCAAGTGCGCCAATGGCACAGCCTACTCCTGTAGCTGATAGCGAAGTAAAGCATACATCTGTTGCAATGGCTCACGATAAACGTGAACTAGTGCCAGATAGTGGTTTACGTGCGGGTTCTATCAAACCTGCTGGTCGTGCAAGTTCTGCAATGACTAAAACATTGAGTGTTGATTAATAACTAACACTTATTAAAAAGCCCCGCTATTAATAAATAGCGGGGCTTTTTTGTTTAATACCTACTTAAACTATTAATAGTTAGCTTTCATTCGCCAATTTGTACGCTTCATATTTATCACATTCAAGTTCTGCAATATTTTTATCATAAATAGATTCTGATCTATATGACTTTAAAGTTAGATCTGTGCAGCGTTGCTCTAACTCCTCAACTTTAGGCATGGTTGGATCAATACTATAGAGTAAAAAATGCTTTTCACTTTTCTTGCCAGCGTCTAACATTTGCTGGTGGAACTCTTGATCTGCCGTTAAGCTCTTGAGCTTTGCGTCAATTTGAATTTGTTCGCTCATTTTGTAATAGTCACTCACTATTTTCTTCTCTGTTAATTTGCTGTAGCAAACAAATAGTAAAAAAGTAGCCAATAAACAA
>NZ_PJBR01000207.1:0-1598 GCF_002863625.1 Pseudoalteromonas sp. MelDa3
GCGAGAATTGTTCAGGGAGTCGGACATCAAGAGAGCGGTAGCCTTTTTTAATATATCCTTTTCTAATTCAATGCGTTGGATTTGATTTTTAAGTTCGCGGATTTCAATTTGTTCGGGTGTCATTGGCGAAGCTGATGGTGACTGACCATTACGCTCTTGCTTTAATTGGGTAACCCATTTACTGACGGTTGATTTACCCACCCCCATAGCCTTGGCTGCATCTTCTTGTGTATAACCTTGGTCCACCACAAGCTGAGCCGTTTCTAATTTAATTGCCGCTGAATATGTTGCGCGTTTTGATTTCGTCATTTTTTCACCCAAATTTGTATGCTTGATTAGCATAACATTTCTTTCTTAATGGGTGGCCAAAATCACTGTACCACTACATCGTGAGTATAAAACTAGTGATTAATTGAAATTCACCTATGGAGAGTCAATGCATTCCGAAAGTGGTGGCCTTCGTTATCAGTAATTACTACTCTAGGGCCTGGCCCAGTATTTGCTGGAGATCTGAAAGTTTGTGGTGCCGGGCCACTGCTTTGTACAATAAGTAATATTAATACCTTGTAATTATTAAGGTATTAATAAGTAGTAAGGAGAAAAAAGTAGTAAGGAGAAAAGTATAATTTTTATTTGCAGTATTAAGTTCGAAAAAGTGGGTTTTTGATATTGACTCGACATGAAAGGCACTTCCAGAGTGCTGTTTAAGAAAAGAAAGTTGCTGGTTGTATAGGGTATTTAAGTGGGGCCAACTTTTACTTTATGCTTTCAGTTGAAATAATAATTCAGAGTCAAAGTCGAGTAGACACAATAAGGTTTCAAATAAGCCCGCTTAACTATTGATCTTATTTAAGTTTTTTTGACACCAAAGTAATGATTTTTGCTTGTTTTTTACAGCAATTTTTTGATAAACCTTATGTAAGTGGACGCGAACAGTAGCTTCACTTATAAATAAAGTGTCGGCAATTGCACTTGAATGTAAGCCAGAAAATAATAAGTTTAATACTTTCATTTCTTTGCAGGTTAAGTTGTTTGATTGCAGCGTAGTCTGTTGTTCACTCGCTAGCATTTGCCTCATCCAATCATCGGTTACGGCACGAGGGAACCATAGCTTTCCTTGTTCAATTGCTTCTAATCCTTGTTGGAGTAGTACTTCGTCAGTACCTTCGTAAAATAATCCTTTTAAATTTGGCCACTCTTTTAATGCCAGTACATCGCAGTCTTTTGGGACATCAAAAATCACCAGTCCTTGGTGGCCATTTTTTAACATGAATTGATTAATAAGTTCATAATTGGTAATGATGTTTAAAGCTTGATAATTAACAAGTAAAACGTTGAAGTCAGCTGCAACAAAAAAAAGTGAAGTGTAATTTGGATTTGTGAAGCATTTGAGGCTTCTATTAGCTGTATTTTCAATATTCATAATATTCTATCCATAGATTACGTTTTAATACTATATTCTTATTTTTAGTTAATTTCAATGATAGGAGAATGTGTTTTAGCTCTTTTTTTATACACTAAAGTACATGTGTAAAGTACATTTTATGTGCTTTTTAATATTGTATTTATGCGTTTTTTTAAAACAGCTTTTTAGTGAG
>NZ_PJBR01000208.1:0-1491 GCF_002863625.1 Pseudoalteromonas sp. MelDa3
AGCTGTCTCTTGATCACAAGTCTGACTCAAGAGATTTTGCTAAATCGTAGCCTTCCAGGATGGCTTGTAACTTAAGCCATCCTTGCCATAACACTTTCACAGATGCACGCCCTGTGCGCTTGGTATCTTTCCAGCCTCCTAACTTTGCCAGTTCCTGATACGCCCATGACATATTTGGAGCAGTTTCAGGCAATGGTGTTTTTATTCTCTTTAACCACAATAACTTCCATGCTTTGGGAGATAACAGTTGTTCACAACTTGGAGAATCAGGCTGCTCATTGGTGAACTTTAGTTGCAATATTCGCGTCGCAATAAAGCCATTAATCGTCACCAATCTTTCCATGTTATCTTGGCTTTGAAGGCGTAAACTTTCGATATCCGTGCCATCACTTTTCCAGACTTTATGGTATTCCTCTACAAGCCAACGGTGCTCATAGTAGGTGATGATAGCTAAGGCGTCTTCTTTGCTGGTGACTGGTTCACTGGTTAATAGGTGCCAGCTTAAGCCGTTCTCAGCGTTTCCTCTCTCTGCACAGCCGACATAGTAAACTGGGAGGGAGCGTCCTTTCTTATTGTAAGGCGCTTTGAGTGTCACTGGCGCATAGGTGATATCCAGTGTTGCGCTTCGGGCTTTTCTTCCTCCTTTTTGTGCAATGTGGATGTGTTTGGTGCCTGCACTCATCAGCTCGCTTGCAAACGCATAGAGCTTATCCTCACCTTCTTCAATATGACGACTTTGCATCGAGCGTACGACGAATCGTTGCTGCTCGGTCAGTTTATACTGCAAGTATTCGTAGATGTCCGCTTCGCGGTCACACACCGATATCACGTTCGCCATTTGTCCTTGCAGCCGCTCTGCCATCGCTCGTGACGCTGACTCCCACTTGTAACTTTCTTTTTCTTCGTAAGAAGTCGTCGCGTGTTTTTCTCTTTTTCCAATCGTGTTGATATCACGACTCCAGCGAGACTGTTCAATTAATCCCACAACTTGCTTTGTGTCTGGCGCAAACAGTAATACGCTATGAGCTAACAAGCCTCGTTGTTTTGCTCCTCGTCCGACATGACCCAAATCATCTCGAATGGAGGAATGTTTATAAATTAGTGTGGTCGTGTCTTCTAATGCGAGCAATAAGTTATGACTTTTTGCTTGTTCAACCGTGGCTTTAAAGCCTGACTCTGCTATAGCCGTTGCGTCAATATTCTCGTTGCGAATAAAGCGGTAGGCACCTTCCATATCGGCGGGGGATTGAGTGATGTTTACAAGTGGTTTTCCTGGTTCATTTGCAAGCGTTGATGCTAACTTTACCAGACGCGCTGTTCTTCTTGGATCACCTAAGTCCGATTTACCGAATTGTTGTTTTGCCCAATGAGTATGTTCGTTAATCATAATGTGCCCTCAAACAAGATTTGAAGATCTGATCATGACATTGAGATTTAGTTCAAAAAAATCCCCGCTAATTTCTTAGCAGGGATTTGTGTATAAGAGACAGC
>NZ_PJBR01000209.1:0-1323 GCF_002863625.1 Pseudoalteromonas sp. MelDa3
AGCACTGCAAGCAACACTTGAAGAAAGCAGCCGATACCATACCTTTGAAAAATTATCAGAAATTCTTGACCCTGAAATCATTGAACAAGGTTTTCAACAAGCTGGGATTGCAACCGTTCGTAAGCGAAGGTTACCGCTTGAGGCCGTTTTGTGGTCAGTTATTGGCATGGCATTGTTTCGAAAAGAATCGGTTTGGAATATCGCTAATAAGCTAGATATCATGTTACCTGGCAAGAACCAACTCGTTGCTCCAAGTGCGATGGTACAGGCGAGACAAAGGTTAGGTGATGATTCCGTTAAACACGTTTTCAATAAATCTGCTCAATCAATGTATAAGCAACAGTCATTCGAAACATGGAATGGTTTGAACCTATTAGCTGTTGACGGTGTTGTGTGGCGAACAGCCGACACGCCTGATAATCGTAAAGCCTTCTCTTCTGGTAGCAACCAATACGGTGATACAGCCTTTCCTCAAATACGCATGGTCTGTCATATGGAATTGACCAGCCATCAACTGCTCAGTAGCGAGTTTGATAACTATAAAACCAACGAGATGAAATTAGCTGAGCGTTTAATTGAACGTACACCCGATAATTCACTGACTATGTTCGATAAAGGATATTATTCTTTAGGCCTGTTAAATCGTTGGCACCAAACTGGGAAGATGAGGCACTGGCTGATACCAGCAAGGCCCGACTTACAGTATGAAATCATCTCCAGCGCGGGTAAAAATGACCATATCATTGAATTGAAAACAACAAAGCATGCACAAAAAACTTTCCCGATGTTCCTGAAACGATTAAAGCGAGATTAATCAGTAAAACAATAAAGGGCAAAAGCTACCGTATATTAACCTCGATGACGGATAGATTGCGTTATCCAGGTAATGAAATTGTTGAATTATATTGTCATCGTTGGGAGATAGAGCTTGGGTTTAGAGAAATCAAACAAACCATGCTTGATAGCGCATACCATTTGAGAAGTAAACGTCCAGACATGGTGCGTCAGGAGCTATGGGGCGTGTTACTCGCCTATAATTTAATACGAAGAATAATGACGATGGCGGCGACAGTTACAGGGATATGGCCTAACCAGCTTAGTTTCTCTAGCAGTTCGATGGCTGTCATTCAGTATTTCTCGTCAGTATCTATAATGAGTCCAGGGAACATTCCAATACACTGGCAGCACTTACTCAATACACTGGTCTTATTTAAGCTTCCAGCTAGACGAGAGGATAGAAGATATCCCCGATGGGTTAAGCCAAAACCATCTAAGTATCCCCATAAAAAGAAAAATGCCAGTCAGCTTAACTGACTGGCATTA
>NZ_PJBR01000210.1:0-1239 GCF_002863625.1 Pseudoalteromonas sp. MelDa3
CTGACCTTGATGTAATCCGCGCATATTGTCCTGATCAGGTTATCGGTATTTACTACCACTGAACTCTATAGGTTTTCAATATGCAGGTTTGACCTGTTATGTCATCGTTTTAGCCACTTACGCAATTCTTTGAAGAGTATTTATACGGGTGAGTAACTCTCACCTGAAGCGCTAATAGCCCAAGCCATTCTCGCCATCTTGTTGGCATAAGCTACACATGCTCGATTATGCCCTCGAGTTTGAACCAGTCGGTTTATCCATTGACTTAATTTATCATTCTTCGTTTTTGCTCTTGAGACAACAGCTTTTGCTCCTTGGATCAACAGGCACCTTAAGTAGCTATTTCCTCGCTTACTTATCCCAAGTAAAGTATCTTTTCCGCCACTACTGTGTTGACGCGGAACGATACCTAAAGACGCTGAAACATCGCGGCCTCTTTTATAGTTACTGCCATTTCCAACTTCATTGAAATAGGCGCTTGATACCATAGGACCAAATCCAGGTATTGTTTGGATCCGTTGGCAAATATCATTATTTTTTGCTGTTTCAACTATTAATGTACTGTAAGTTTCAATGTAGCTGTCTAAGTTACTCAATTGTGTTTCTAACTGCTTTAGTACCGCTTTAAATGCGCCTGATAATCCGGTATTTTCATCTTCTAAAATTAGGGGGATACTTTTGCGTATTGTGTTTACACCCTGATTTAAAATAATTCCGTATTCAGCAGTTAAGCCTCGGATTTGATTGCATAGTGCCGTTCTTTGTCTGACCGCTAATTCTCTCGCTTTGTGCTGTGCTTGGTTATCTTGTTGCTCAACTGATTTTATACAGACACTCTTAATATGATGTTGTTTTGAAGCAACGCTAATTGCTAAAGCATCGTTATAATCATTTTTATTGCCAACTAAGAAGGCTTTTACATGCTGAGGTGGAATAAGCTTTATCTGATGACCACATTTTCTGATTTCTCGAGCCCAAAAATGAGAAGTTGCACAGGCCTCTAAAGCAACTAAACACGTAGTGTGTTGTTGGAAAAAAGATAACACTTGCGCACGCTTTAACATTTTCTTTTTAACTAAGCGCCCTTGTTCATTGCAGCACACCACATGGAAAAATCTTTTTGCTATGTCTAAACCAATTGTTGTAATCTTCATTTTGGTCTTCTCCCTTTGATTATTGTAACCACTTTAATCATGGCACATAGATGCCGTATAGGGAGGAGACCATTACATCAGGTTA
>NZ_PJBR01000211.1:0-1201 GCF_002863625.1 Pseudoalteromonas sp. MelDa3
AAAAAACACTATAAATTCAATACCTTTTCAAGATAAGCTATACTGCGCATCGCTTTCTTCTGCTTTGCTGGCATACCTTTACTAAAACTGGTTTCTGCCTTTAATTGATTAAAGGCGATATGCCTCAGCCCTGCAAATACAGACGCTGCACCTTCGCGCCTAATTCGGCACTCATCTTCTTTAAACCCTACGTCTAAACGCCAATGTAATCCGTTCTCTATCTGCCAATGTTGCCGCGCTGACCTTGCCAATTCTTCCGCCGTTAAATGTGCTGAACTGATATAATATCTATAACATAACTCATTGCTTATTTTACCTTTTTCCTTTCTGTAGGAAACAATAACGCCCACTGTTTTTGCCCCTTCCCAGTGTATCGTTTCTGATAAATTACTTACGTCATGGCGCACTGCACAACACCTAAACTCCTCTCTGTTTTTTTGATAATCTGCTTCATTAAACAAAACCCCTTTAGACGCTTGTCGTGTTATCTCCGGTATTAAAGCCCCCTCTATTTGCGACAAGAGTCCTTTATGATTTGCCTTCACTGCAAGAAGGTAATCAGCTTCTTTGCTCACTATTTTTTCTGCAATTGATTTTTGACACCCCATGGCGTCAATTGTGACTAAGCACCCTTTTATCTCAAGTAACTCTAGAAGTGTTGGTAACGCTGTTATTTCATTCGACTTTTTATCAACAGGACATTGCGCTAAGACTACACCATTTTCGCATGCAAATGCACTGACCATATAAAGTGCGTCGCGCCTATCAGATTGATTAAATGACCCTTTCAACCGTTTCCCGTCAATAGCCACGACATCGCCCTGAGTTAACTTAGTGCATGCCTTCATCCAAGAAGAAAAAGAATCTTGAAATTGCGTCATATCGATACGGCTTAGTACACGGGCAATTGTGTCATGGCGGGGGATACCTTGCTCTAGGGGAACATATTTCCTAAGCCAATCTAATCTATCATGACCAAAATCTTCAATATCTTCCCAACCTTGGCATCCAGACACAACAGCGCTGACGGCTAAGAATATGATATCAAATAGTTTATGAACCACTTTACCTTGTTGGCGAGGATCATCGATTGATTCGAAATATTTAAATAGCTGAGTATCAAGCATGAGAACGCTCCTTGAAAAAAGGAGTATAAGATCATACTTTTAAGTCAAGGTAAAGTTCGTGATCTTGCCCTGGG
>NZ_PJBR01000212.1:0-1081 GCF_002863625.1 Pseudoalteromonas sp. MelDa3
CCTAGATTCAAATTGTAAGTGCATAACTTGTTTTGGCTAGATTAAGTGGTCAGTTGCTCATAAGCTAACTGCTTTTTCTCCGGCAAGAGATTTTACAATGAGACATTACAAACAACTGACCTATGCGCAAAGATGCCAGATCGCCGTTCTAAAGAAAAGTGGTTTTACGCAACAAAGTATTGCTGAGCTAACTAATTTATCGCAATCTACGATTTCAAGAGAGCTTTCTAGAAATACAGGTAAGCGAGGTTACAGACACAAACAAGCTCATGAGCGGGCTTTGTTTCGCCGAAGAAGTGTAAGAAAACCGCTTAAGATGACACCTGAAATGATAGCTTTAATTACCCAGAAGCTTAATGAGAAATGGAGTCCTGAACAAATAACGGGATGGTTGCGCAAAGAAAGTGAACGGTCTGTCAGCCATGAATGCATTTATCTGTATATCTGGGAAGATAAAAAAGCAGGTGGTGAGTTATACCTACATCTGCGCCGACACGGTAAGAAATATCACAAGCGCAGTAATGGTAAAACAAACCGAGGGCAAATAAAAAATCGCGTTAGCATTGAAGAACGTCCACAAATAGTTGATGAGAAAGGTCGTATCGGAGATTGGGAAATAGATACCGTCATAGGTAAAGGTCATCGAGGCGCCCTTGTTACCATTGTAGAGCGGGTCACCCAATTCACTGTATCAACTCAGGTGGCAGGCAAAACAGCACAAGCCGTCACTGCGGCGACGATAGAACTATTAAGGCCATATAGGTCAGCGCTTCATAGCATCACGGCTGACAATGGAAAAGAGTTCGCTTATCACGATCAAATCACAGAGGCTTTAAGTGTTCCTGTTTATTTTGCTCACCCTTATCACTCATGGGAGCGCGGATTGAATGAAAACACGAATGGATTACTACGCCAGTATTGGCCGAAGAGCACAGATTTTAAGGCGGTAACACCAGCGCAAGTTATACCAGTACTTGAGCAACTTAATAATCGTCCGAGGAAGACACTTGGATTTGAAACGCCTGCAAAATTGATGCAGGATCACTTGGCGGCTAAAGCCGCCTAAACGTTATGCACTTCA
>NZ_PJBR01000213.1:0-1051 GCF_002863625.1 Pseudoalteromonas sp. MelDa3
GCATTTTTCCTCAGAAAGTCAAATGCTCCATTAACTGCATTTAACAATCCTTTCCTATGCTTCCTAATAATCGCTGTTAATATGCCAATCCACCAAACACCCGTTGTTTTTGCTACTGTCATTGTAGACATTTCAGTTTTGAATATCTTTTCAATACAGCCAGTTAAAAACCTTTTAAGCGTGGTTACTATTAAACTTACATAAATTAGCGCCTCTTGTAAGGTTGCGTTTGATGTTTGAAAGCCGCGTAAATTATTATAAGACTTACACTCCTTAAAAAGTAATTCAACCTGCCAGCGTAACCTATATAATTTGCCTATTTCAGTCGCTGTAAATTCATCAATAGATAAATTAGTGACTAAAAATGTATATTGTTTTTCTTTTTTTGACCAATACCCAACGACTCTTGTTAGCTTGTTTTTTATGCTAACATTCATATCAATAAGATCATTTTTAGGTAATTCGGGGAGCAATTCACATAACTTTGGGGAATGACTTCCTGTTAATTCCTGTCCATTTTGCTTAAAAGCATTATGTACTCTGACTGCTTTTAACCCCTTAGCTCTTAATACGTAAAATCCTCCTGCTTTATCTAATTCATGAATATAACTACCTGAATAATACCCTCTATCAGCAAGTAACAACTGTCCTTTCAACTCTTTAAATGTTGGAAGTTCTTCACGTTCAGAATAACTGTCTGGTGTTATACCTGCTTTTTCAAAGCAACCTTGCGTTAAATTTAAAGTAGCATGCAATTCAATCGCTGCTGGACACGTATTTGAAAATCGCCCAGGAAAAACATCTTTTAAAGAACGATGAAGCATAATAGAGCTACCGTCCTGAATTAAAATATTCTCAAACTTGAACAAATCTTTTTTAGTGTACTTAAGCGCATCATTTATCCAACAATTAAAAACTCTATTTGTTACCTCTCGCATTAGTTCAGCTAGTTCAGGTTTAACTAACTGGTTATGAAAAGGCTTATACTTAATAGACTGCCCTGTTAGCTGATTATAAACTCTTAATATTTCGGATAAATAGATCGTTTTTT
>NZ_PJBR01000214.1:0-1029 GCF_002863625.1 Pseudoalteromonas sp. MelDa3
GAAGAGCGCGAACGTGGTATCACTATTTCAACGTCTCACGTTGAATACGATACTCCTTCACGTCACTACGCACACGTAGATTGTCCTGGTCACGCCGATTATGTTAAAAACATGATCACTGGTGCTGCTCAAATGGACGGCGCGATCTTAGTAGTTGCTGCGACTGATGGCCCTATGCCACAAACGCGTGAGCACATCCTTCTTTCTCGTCAAGTTGGCGTTCCTTACATCATCGTGTTCATGAACAAATGTGACATGGTAGATGACGAAGAGCTACTTGAACTAGTAGAAATGGAAGTTCGTGAACTTCTTTCAGAATACGATTTCCCAGGTGATGACTTACCTCTAATTGCTGGTTCTGCGCTTAAAGCGTTAGAAGGCGAGAAAGAGTGGGAAGATAAGATTGTTGAGCTTGCAAATGCACTTGATACTTACATCCCAGAGCCAGAGCGTGACATCGATAAGCCTTTCATCATGCCTATCGAAGACGTTTTCTCAATCCAGGGTCGTGGTACAGTTGTAACTGGTCGTGTTGAAGCTGGTATCATCCGCATCAATGACGAAGTAGAAATTGTTGGTATCAATGATACAACTCGTTCTACTTGTACTGGTGTTGAAATGTTCCGTAAGCTTCTAGACGAAGGTCGTGCTGGCGAAAACATCGGCGCACTTCTACGTGGTACTAAGCGTGAAGACGTTGAACGTGGTCAAGTACTAGCTAAGCCTGGTTCAATCAACCCACATACTACATTCACTTCAGAAGTATACGTACTTTCGAAAGATGAAGGTGGTCGTCATACTCCATTCTTCAAAGGTTACCGTCCACAGTTCTACTTCCGTACAACTGACGTAACGGGTGACGTACAGTTACCAGATGGCGTAGAAATGGTAATGCCTGGTGATAACATCAAGATGACAGTAACTCTAATCGCACCAATCGCGATGGATGAAGGTCTTCGTTTTGCTATCCGTGAAGGTGGTCGTACTGTAGGTGCTGGTGTTGTAGCAACTATCGTAGCGTAATTATTA
>NZ_PJBR01000215.1:0-969 GCF_002863625.1 Pseudoalteromonas sp. MelDa3
GCGATATTTTAAACTTGTATAATGACTACCCTGGTCTGAATGAAACATCAGTCCTGTCGGTTTTCCTCTGCTTTCATACGCGAGTTCAAGCGCTTTTAGCGTTAAATTAGTATCTGGCGACAACGACATGGCCCAGCCAACTACTTTACGTGCAAATAAATCAACAACAACGGCTAAATAAGCCCAGCGATTACCTACCCAAATATACGTCACATCACCGCACCACACGGTATCTGGCTCAACAACATCAAATTGTCTATCAAGCAGGTTTGGAATTTCAAGGTGTTCATTACCGCCGCGTTTATATGAATGTTGAGGTACTTGGCAGCTTTCAAGCTTTAATTTAACCATTAGCTTAGCAGCACGATAACGACTCAATTCAAAATCATTGTTCGTTGCTATTGCCGCGATTGTCCGCGCCCCAGCTGAGCCACCGCTCATTGCATGTATTGCTTTAACTTCAGCCTCTAGCCTTACTTGCTCTGACGTCGGCGTTGTATCCCGTATAGCCCAATATTTATAGCTGCTACGATGCACATTGAATACGTTACACAGCACGCTAATTGGGTAACGCTCTCGTTGATTTAGTTTCTCGATTAACGAGAATTGTTCAGGGAGTCGGACATCAAGAGAGCGGTAGCCTTTTTTAATATATCCTTTTCTAATTCGATGCGTTGGATTTGCTTTTTAAGTTCGCGGATTTCAATTTGTTCGGGCGTCATTGGCGAAGCAGATGGTGTCTGGCCATTCCGCTCTTGCTTTAATTGAGTAACCCACTTACTGACGGTTGATTTACCCACCCCCATCGCTTTAGCTGCTTCTTCTTGAGTATAACTTTGGTCAACTACAAGCTGAGCTGTTTCTAATTTTATTGCTGCAGAATACGTTGCGCGTTTTAATTTCGTCATTTTTTCACCCAAATTTGTATGCTTATTAGCATAACATTTCTTTCTTAATGGGTGGCCAAAA
>NZ_PJBR01000216.1:0-744 GCF_002863625.1 Pseudoalteromonas sp. MelDa3
TAACACCATTCAGTTAAGCATGCTTTGACTTAATGGTGTACCGAGTTTTTGAAATTCGAACGGTCCTACTTTTGGGCCGTTTTCTTTTTTCTGGAAGAATATAACGTTTCACTCGTTCTCGCATTGCCCTTAATTTCTTTGGAATTGAACCTGGCGAAGCGATGGCACACCAGAGTATCTCATCCTGTATATCCCGCAAAGCCATGACAAAACTAATTCTCAGCGGGGAGACTTTAGCCTCTTTGGCTATTCGACTTATCTCTACTCGAATTAAATTGTAGGCTAGCAATATACCCCATAGCTCTTGATTGACTCCATCCACAGTCTGACTACGCAAAAGAATACTATCCTCAAGCATCTGGTGTTTTATTTCTCCATAGCTATTTTCAATTTCCCAGCGTTCGAAATAGACATCAAGAATGGCCTGCGCACCAAAAGCCTGTTTATCATCCAAAGAGCACAGCAGACCTTTTATTTTTCCAGGCCCCATTGGCTCAGGATAAAGAACCAGTCTGGCCTGCCAGCACTCAGGAAGCGAAGGGTCTTGTCTTCTGGCATGCGCAGATACACTCATCTCTACTTTGAAGTCATGCTCAGAGTAAGATTCAATGACGGTGTATTGCGTGTTGCTTTTAATCGGGACCATCCAGTGCGACTGTGGGTGTTGCTTACGCCAATTAATCAGTAGCTCAGCGCTGAGATAACATCGGTCAAAAATAGTTAGACTGTTATCACTTACATGAC